>CAJUOS010000028.1 GCA_910588075.1 uncultured Erysipelotrichaceae bacterium
GTGGATTCATATTAGGAACAAGTGCATTATTTGGAAAAGACAAAAGTTATCAAGAGATTTGTAAAGAATTAAGAGAATTATAGGAGGAGAGAAATCATGAATATTTTATTAGTATGTGCAGCAGGAATGTCAACAAGTTTATTGGTTAATAGAATGAATGATGCTGCAAAAGCAAAAGGAATAGAGTTGAATATAGAGGCTCATCCAGTAGGAAGTATTGATTCATATGGAGAACAAGCAGATGTTATTTTACTTGGACCACAAGTACGTTATGAATTAAAAAATGTTCAAAAATCATATCCAGATAAACCTGTTGAAGTTATTCAAATGCAAGATTATGGAATGATGAATGGAGCAAAAGTATTAGATAGAGCATTACAATTATTAGGTAAATAAGAATATAGTGTCTTTGGTGAATGTACAATCATTTATTAGTTTTTGAAAGGAAAGTCATATATTTATTTTATAATGATATATGTGAATAGTTAAATTTAGAAATATTGGAGGGAAAATATGAAGATAGGAATAGGGAATGATCATGTGGCAGTAGAATATAAAAAAATAATTACTGCCTACATTGAAGAGAAGTATGGATATGAAGTTGTAAATTTTGGAACAGATAGCAGTGAAAGATTCAATTATCCTGTATCAGGAGAAGCAGTTGCTAATGCTGTTGTAAGTGGAGAAGTTGATAAAGGAATTGTTATTTGTGGAACTGGTGTTGGTATTTCTTTAGCTGCCAATAAGGTTAATGGAATTCGTTGTGTAACATGTAGTGAACCTTATTCAGCAAGATTATCAAGAGAACACAATAATACAAATATGTTAGCCTTTGGAGCAAGAGTTGTTGGTTTGGAACTTGCCAAAATGATTGTAGACGCTTGGTTAACTGGAGAATATGAAGGTGGTAGACATCAAGTACGTATTGATATGTTAAAAGATATTGAAGAAAGACAAAAGTAATATGAGTTTAGAGGAATTACAAAAAAAGAACCCCAAATATAATATAAAAGATATTTATAGTCAAGCATTTCAAACTTATGGAAGAATTGTTAATGAAGATGTAGATGAGGCGATATCATATGTCTCAGCAAATGTCCATCCTCCCCAATCTGGAAATTGCTACATGCCAAGTGTTGAAGCCTTAGAAAATCTTCCTTCCATTCGTTCATTATCACATAACGTTTATGGACATTTAGATGTTATAGCAGGTATTGTTTTTGGTGATAACAATGTATTAAATGGTATTGAATATCATCAAGGTAGCGAGACAATTATTGCTGTAACAGATTTTGTATTGATTGTTGGACATATATGGGATATGAAAGAGCAAACTTATGAATCTTCATTATGTGAATGTTTCTATGTTCCTCAAGGAACAGTTGTTGAATGTTATGGAACAACATTACACTATACCCCTGTTAGTGTAAATAAAAATGGATTTAGAACAATTTGTTTATTATTAAAAGGAACAGGAGATTCATTACCTGAAAGACAAGGAATTTTGAAAAAGAAGAACAAATGGTTTGTTGCTCATAAAGAGAATTTAGAGAAAATTGAGTCTGGTGATTATCCAGGTTTAAAAGGCGAACTCATTATGATTCATCATTGTGATGAGTCATAATGTTTTTTTATAAAAAAGAAAGGAATGGAAGAAAGAATGGAATCAAAAGTATTAGCAAGTTATATTGATCATGCAGTTTTAGATCCTGCAATGACTATTGAAGAATTAAAAAATCAAATTATGATAGGTGTAGAATGTAAATGTAAAACAGTATGTGTTAATCCAGATGCTATTGATTTAGCTAAATCATGTATAGAAGGAACTGAAACAAAACTTTGTGTTGTTTGTGATTTCCCATTTGGGTCAAGTAATAAAGCATCAAAAGTGGCACAATGCCAAGCAATTATTGATAAAGGCGATATTTTTGAAATAGATATGGTTGCAAATTATGGTTTGATAAAAAGTAAAGAATATGATCAAGTGATTGATGAAATTCAAGCTATGAGTGATGTGTGTCATCAAAACAATGTTGGTTTAAAAGTTATTGTTGAAACAGATGCTTTAACAATTGATGAAGTCAAAGCTTCAATTGAATGTTGTGTTCAAGGACAAGCAGATTTTATTAAAACATCAACAGGATATTTTAAAGGTGAACATATTGTAGGTGCTGATCCAGAATTGATAAAAATGATGGTTAAAGAAGCTAAAGGAAGAATTAAAGTTAAAGGATCAGGATGTGTTCGTTCTCAAGAAAGACTTGAAGAATTGATTGCATTAGGAATTGATAGAGCTGGTGTTGGTTGTGGTTCAACACGAAAGATTGTAGGTGAGAATAATGAATAAATCGTTTTTATGGGGAAGTTCAATAAGTGGAGGACAATGTGAAGGAGGATATTCATCACGAAGTGAAACAGTTGTAGATATAATTCCACAAGGAAAAGAAACAAGAATAAAATATTTGAATCAGCCAGGAATATATATGCAAAGACCTGAAGGATTTTATCCTTCTCAAAAAGGTGTTGAGTTTTATGAGAACTATAAAGAAGATATTGCTTTATATGGACAAATGGGATTAAAGGCATTAAGATTCTCAGTATTATGGTCTCGTATTTTCTTAGATGATTCATTAGAACCAAATGAAGAAGGATTAAAGTTCTATGATGATGTGATTAATGAATTATTAAAATATAATATAGAACCTATTATAACAACAATTCATTTTGATATGCCATTATGGGTTGTTGAAAAATATAATGGTTTTGTTAATAGAAAAGTTGTTGATTTATATGAACATTATGTACGTACTATCGTTCAAAGATATCATAACAGAGTTAAATATTGGATTTCATTCTGTGAAATCAATGTTATGAATCATATGTTATATATGGTTGGAGGTACAGTCCTAAAAGAAGGAGAAGATAGAGAAGAAGTCTTGCATCAATGTGCATATCATAAATTATTAGCAAATGCACGTCTTGTGAAAGTCTGCCATGAAATAGATTCAGAATTAAAAGTAGGATGTGAAGTTGCAGGAACACCATATTATCCATTGACATCATTACCAGAAGATTATCAATTGATGATAGAAGAACAAAGAAAAGACAGTCGTTATACGGATGTCATGGTGAAAGGACATTTTCCATATTATTTCTTAAAGAAGTTAAAAGAATACCATGTTGAAATCAAAGAAGAAGACATGGAAGAGATGAAAAAACATACATTAGATTTTATAGCTGTTTCATATTATAAAACATCATTGGCATCAACAGAAGGAGTAAGAGATAATCCACGTTTAGAGAAGACAGCATTTGGGTGGACAATAGATCCAAAGGGATTTAGAATAATGTTAAATCAAATGTATGAAAGATATGAGAAGCCAATAATGGTTGTAGAAAATGGATTAGGGACATATGACCAGGTAGAAGATGGAAAGATACATGATGATTATCGAATAGAATATCTAGAGAAACATATAGAACAGATGGAATTGGCAATAGAAGATGGAGTAGAAGTGATAGGATATTTAACATGGGCAGCAATGGATGTGGTATCAACAAGTGAAGGAATGATGTCAAAAAGATATGGATTCATATATGTAGATAGAGAAGATGATGGAAGTGGAACATTAGAAAGGATACCAAAAGATTCATTTTATTGGTATCAAAATTTGATTAATGAAAGGATGAAATAAATGACTAATTGGGGAATAATTGGAGCAGGAAATATAGCAAGACGTTTTACATTGAGTTTATCTCAAAGTTCACAAGGACAATTATATGCTATTGCTTCTTATGGAAAAGAGAATCGTGAAAGATGGAAAGAGGAATATCCTGAGGTTATCACTTATGATGATTATACAAAATTATTGAATGATTCTCATATTGACGCTGTTTATATAGCAACAAGGCATAAAGATCATTATCAATGGTGTAAAGAAGCTATTTTAAGAAAAAAAGCTGTTTTATGTGAAAAACCAGCAACTTTAGAATATCAACAAACAAAAGAACTTTGTGAATTAGCTAAAAAACATCAAGTCTTTTTTATGGAAGCAATGAAAACAAGATTTATTCCTTTGGTTGCAGATATTAAAAAGGTTATTGAAGATGGTGTGATTGGTGATATAGAAAGAGTTGAAACATGTTTTGCATATCAGGTAGGATATAGACCTGGACATTATTTACATGAAAAAGATCAAGGTGGTATTTTAAATGATGTAGGAAGCTATAATTTGGCTTCTATACTTGATTATATAGATTCCCCAATTCAAAGTATAACATCAAAAGTTCAATATGAATATGAAGTAGATGCAAATGATATTATTGAATTAACATTTGAAAGTGGACAAACAGCACTTATAGATATTGCATTTAATGAAAATAAAGAAAAAGATATGACAATCTATGGAACATTAGGACGATTGATTGCTAATCCATTTTATAGACCTCAATCTGCATCTATTATTCTTAATAATGGTGAGACTTATACAATAGAAAAAGCATATATTCATGATGATTTTTATACAGAAATAGAAGAAGTTCATCATTGTTTAAAAGAAGATATGATTGAAAGTCCAAGAATGTCTTATCAAGATTCACTAAAAATAATAAAAGCAATAGAACAAATAAGAAAAAGTTTTGATAAATAAAAAAGAATGAAAAATCATTCTTCTATTATTTAACTTTTCTAATCGCAAGAGCAGTAACAAGAATATCAATGACATAGTGAATAGATAATCCATATAACATAATATTACTTGGTGCATGATGTGATGAAGAATCTATATATAAACTTTCATTACAAATGAGTTCTAAAGTAGGATCGATTTTTCCTGTAATAGCAATCACTCGCACTCTTTTCTTTCTTAAATAATATGCAACATCAACCATTGTTTGATTTTTTCCAGAATGACTTACAACAAAGGATAAAACATCTTGAGGCTGAAAAGAATCGACATATCCTTGGTTGATTGTATTAAAGGCTTGAGCTCTTATGCCTAAAGTATTTAATTTTAAACAGGCTGATTGAATTTGTGAAAAATTATTATCATTAGCATAAAAATCAATTTGTTTAGCTTGAAGCATATAATTAATAGTTCTTACAAAAGATTCTTTACGAATCATATGTTGTGTTTCTAAAAAGACATGTTTATATATTTTAGGAAGAATTTGAATAATATCATTTATATGACTATCTTTATTTAATCTTTCAAATTTATTATCTTCATACATCATATATTCTTGAATATATGTATTTTGAAAATCTAAATAACCTTTAAAGCCTAATTTTTTAACAAGTCTAATAATTGTTGGGGAACTAACATAACTTTTTTGGGCTAATTCTTTTGCATTATATTTAAGAATACAATGAGGATTATTTTGAATATATGAAGCAACTGCTTGTTCTTGTGGTGTAAGTTTTGTTGTTAAAAAAAGTTCATTAATCATTTTGTTTTTACCTCCATATTTCTATTATAACAAAGATTCAAAGATATTGAAATTTAATTTCATTAACTTTTTGATTTCATGAAATTGAATTTCAAAGGCAGTTAAATCTATTGATTTTCATTCATGTTTTTATAAAATAAAAATATAAAAGGAGGATATTTTATGGCTTTTAAAGAAGGTTTTTTATGGGGTGGAGATATTTCAGCAGCACAATGTGAAGGTGCTTGGAATGAAGATGGAAAGTCTCCAGTAGAAGTTGACTATATGACAGGAGCAACAGCTACAACTCCTAGACAAGTTACTTATCAAATGAGTGATGGAACTTATGGAAAAATGCCATGTTTAATTACTGCACAATTACCTGAAGGGGCAAAATATGCAACAATAGAAGGAGAATATTATCCAAATAGAAAGGGAATAGACTTCTATCATCATTATAAAGAAGATATTGGATATTTTGGAGAAATGGGATTTAAAGCATTAAATATTTCTATTTCATGGGCAAGAATTATTCCTTATGGAATAAAGAATGGTGTTAATCAAAAAGGTGTTGAATTTTATAGAAATGTTTTAGAAGAATGTAAGAAATGGAATATTGAACCAATTGTTACATTATATAAATATGATATGCCAGTTTATTATATTGAAGAAATGGGTGGATGGACAAATCGTCAACTGATTGATGAATATGTTGAATTTGCTAAGGTATGTTTTACAGAATATCAAGATTTAGTAAAATATTGGATTACATTCAATGAAATTAATGTTATTTCAATTATTGGAAATTCTATCCCAACATATGATAAACAAAAACTATATTTAGAATTGCATAATCAACTCGTTGCTTCAGCAAGAGCTGTACAGATTGCTCATTCTATAAATAAGAATTATTTGATTGGAAGTATGAATGCTGGTGTATTTACATATCCACTGACTCCTGATCCAAAGGATGTGGCTGAAAATAGTGCATATATGCAAGAAGCTTTATTTTATTCGTCTGATATTCAAGCACGTGGATATTATCCATCATATGCTTCACGTATTTGGAAAAAGCATAATATTTGTTTAGAAATAAGTGATGAAGACAAAGAGGATTTATATAAAGGAAAGGTTGATTATTTTGCTTTTTCTTACTATAACACAAATTGTATAACAACACATTTAGATAGTGAAAATATAAATGGAAATATTTCACTTGGAAAGAAAAATCCATATTTAGAAGCATCTGATTGGGGTTGGCAAATCGATCCTGAAGGAATAAAAACAGCTTTACATATGTTATATGATAGATATCAAATGCCATTAATGATTGTTGAAAATGGATTAGGGGCTCATGATACTTTAGAAGATGATGGAAGTATTCATGATCCATATCATGTTGACTATATGAAGGCACATATTGAAAAGATGAAAGAGGCTGTAGAAGAAGGCGTAGACTTGTTAGGATATACAATGTGGAGTTGTATTGATTTATGTGCAGCGAGTACAGGACAAGTAAGTAAACGTTATGGATTCATCTATGTTGATGTAGATGATCAAGGAAATGGAACAATGAAAAGATATAAAAAAGATTCTTTTGATTGGTATAAAGAAGTTATTAAAACAAATGGAGAAAATTTAAATGGAGGTAGAGAATAATGAGTTTTCCAAAAGGTTTTTTATGGGGTGGTTCAATTAGTGCTGCTCAAATTGAAGGTGGTTGGAATGAAGGTGGGAAATCACCAGTATTAGTAGATTATTGTACAGCAGGATCTACAACAGAACGTCGCCAAATTTGGTATTTAGACGAAAACGGACAAAAAGTTCATAAACAATGGGAGGCAGTTGATGAGTTGCCTGAAGGATGTAAATTCCAAATTTTTGATGATTTACATTATACAAATCATGTGGCAAGTGATTTTTATCATCGTTATAAAGAAGATATTGCTTTAATGGCAGAAATGGGATATACAACATTTAATACTTCTATTTCATGGGCAAGAATCTATCCTTATGGCATTCAAGGTGGAGTTAATAAAGAAGGTGTTGAATTCTATCGTAATGTTTTTGAAGAATGTCGTAAATATGGAATTGATCCAGTTATCACATTGTACAAATATGATGAACCAGTTTCTTTGCTTGAACAACATGGTGGTTGGAGAAACCGTGCAATGATTGATGAGTTTGTAGAATTTGCAAGAGTATGTTTTACAGAATATAAGGATTTAGTTAATAAATGGATGACATTTAATGAATTGAATATCATTATGCCTCAAGAAGATACACCAAAAGACATAGCTCAAAGAAATATTGCTTATATGCATAATCAAATGGTAGCTTCAGCAAAAGCAACAATTGTTGCTCATGAAATTGATGAAAACATTAAAGTTGGAGCAATGATTTGTGGAAATATGTCATATCCATTAACACCAGATCCAAAAGATGCGTTTGCTAGATATAAAAAATTCCAAGACTTCTTCTGTTATTGTGCAGATACACAAGTTAGAGGAGAGTATCCACCATTTGCTAAAAGAGTATGGCAAGAATGGGGATATGCTCCAGAAATCACAGAAGAAGATAAGCAAATTTTAAAAGATGGTAAAGCTGATTTCTTAGGATTCTCATATTATGCTTCTGGAGTCATAACAACACATACAGATGAAATGCTTGATACAACTGGTGGAAATATTTTAGGAACAATTAAAAATCCATATCTTGAAGCTAATGCTTGGGGATGGCAAATAGATCCATTAGGATTTAAACATTTCTTACACATTATTAATGATAGATATCAAGTTCCATTATTTGATGTTGAAAATGGTATTGGACTTATTGAAAAAGAAGATGAAGATGGTATTTGTCATGATCCAGCAAGAATAGATTATCATCGACGCCATATTCAATATATGAAAGAAGCAGTAGAAGAAGGTGTTAATTTATTTGGATATACAACATGGGGATGTATAGATTTAGTTTCGGCAGGAACTGGACAAATGGATAAAAAATATGGATTTATTTATGTAGATATGGATGATCAAGGAAATGGAGATTTACATCGTTCTAGAAAGGATTCATTCTATTGGTATAAAAAAGTTATTGAATCTAATGGAGAAGATTTAGATTAATATTGTTATAGATAGGGTATGGTAATGAATAATTATCATATCCTCATTGAGTTTAAAAATATAATTAAAAAAGGAGTGATGTGATGTGAAAGTTCTTGCCAGTGATTTTGATAATACACTGTATTTTAAACATGGTTCTCATTTTAAAGTAGAAGATATTCATAGAATTAAACAATTTCAACAAGATGGACATTTGTTTGGAATTTGTTCTGGTAGACCATTTTCTGGATTATTAAAATCTTTAGAAGGAATATTAGAACCAGATTTCTATATTGTCAGTACAGGTGGAGCTATTTTAAATAAAGATTATCAATTATTATATGGAAAGAAAGTTCCTTTTGATACTATTTGTGAAATTTATTTAACATATAAAAATGAAACTGAATTAATTGTTCAAACACTATCACAAAATCACTTTTATTGTACAAAAGCAGAAGGTAGAGAAGATACAACAATTATTCATCATATAGATGAAATGAAATCAGAAGATATATATAGTATATCTCTGATTAATAGTACAGAATCACGAGCAACAGAAATCACATCACAAATTAACCAAAAATATAATGATGTTCAAGCTTTTCAAAATATTGATTCTATTGATATTGTTGCAAAAGGATGTTCTAAAGGGGCAGCTATTTTAAAACTTAAAGAATTATTTTGTTTAAAAAAGGTTGCAGGTATTGGTGATTCATATAATGATTTATCAATGTTAGAAATAACAGATACATCATTTACATTTCATCAATCTCCTTTGATTATACAAGACACAGCTGATTTTATAGTCAATAATATTAAAGAAGCTATTGATATTTTAGATAAGCAATTATGAATTTTTAGTGTTTTTTAAATGAAGATAGGTCAAATATTAAATATATGTGAGTTAGAAGAAATCATTGATGAAAAAAATCAAACATACGATAACTATAAAAAAGATTTAATATGATGGAAAAGATATAAAATAGGAGGTAAAGAAAATGAGTTTTCCAGAAAAATTTTTATGGGGTGGTTCAATTAGTGCTGCTCAATGTGAAGGAGCATGGGATGAAGATGGAAAGAGTCCTGTGCAAGTGGATTTTGGTGATCCAGGAACAACAACTGATAGACGTTATATCCATTATTTAAATGCAGATGGTACAAGAGGAAAAATGAGACAATTTGATCATTTGCCTAAGGGTGCTAAGTATGTCATATTTGATGATGTGAGATATACAAATCATGTTGGAATTGATTTTTATCATAGATATAAAGAAGATATTGCTTTAATGGCAGAAATGGGGTTTACAACATTTAATACAACAGTATCTTGGGCAAGAATTTAT
This sequence comes from uncultured Erysipelotrichaceae bacterium, assembly GCA_910588075.1. GTDB lineage: Bacteria > Bacillota_I > Bacilli_A > Erysipelotrichales > Coprobacillaceae > MGBC163490. The sequence continues at coordinate 9,875 of CAJUOS010000028.1, forward strand.
CCACATGGAGTTGAAGGTGGAGTCAATCAAGCAGGTGTAGAATTTTATAGAAATGTTTTTAAAGAATGTAGAAAATATGGTATGGATCCAGTCATTACACTATACAAATATGATGAACCAGTTTATTTAGAAGAAACATATGGTGGATGGACAAATAGAGAAATGATTCATCAATTTGTTGAATTTGCAAGAGTATGTTTTACTGAATATAAAGACTTAGTTGATAAGTGGTTAACATTTAATGAAATTAATATATTACTTCATTTTGAAGGAAAAGAAGGTAAACAAGTTTCTTTTACAGAGCTTCATAATCAAATGATTGCTTCAGCACAAGCAACAATCGTTGCTCATGAAATAGATGAGAATATAAATGTAGGATGTATGGTAGCAGGTTTCTGTAGTTATCCATATACATGTGATCCAAATGATGTTTTAGCTAATTATAAAGCATTCCAAGAAAAATTTGGATATTGTGCAGATACAATGATCAGAGGATATTATCCATCTTATGCAAAAAGAATGTGGGCAGAAAATAATGTTCAATTAGAAATTACAGAAGAAGATAAAAATATTTTAATGGAAGGAAAAGCTGATTTCTTAGCTTATTCATATTATATGTCTAATGTTATTACAACACATGAAGGAGAAGGAGAATCATTAGGAGCAGCAGGTGCTTCAGCAGATTTAAAGAATCCTTATCTAAAAGCAAGTGATTGGGGATGGCAAATTGATCCTGTTGGATATGAATATTTCTTACATTTCTTATATGACAGATATCAAATTCCTATTTTTGATGTAGAAAATGGTTTAGGAGCATTTGATAAAGTTGAAGAAGATGGAAGTATTCATGATGATTATAGAATTGATTATTTAAGAGGACATATTCAAAGTTTAATGAAAGCAAGAGAAGAAGGTGTTGATATTTTTGGATATACAACATGGGGTCCAATTGATTTGGTTTCATTTACAACTGGTCAAATGGATAAAAGATATGGGTTTATTTATGTTGATATGAATGATGAAGGAGTAGGAGATTTACACAGATTAAAGAAAGATTCTTTCTATTGGTATAAGAAAGTTATTGAAAGTGATGGAAAAGATTTAGATTAATATAAGGAGTGAAATAAATGAAATTTAATGAAGTCATGCACTTATCATTTTATACAGATCAAATGGATGAAATGCGAGATTTTTATGAAAATAAATTAGGATTAAAAGCTAAAATTATTATGCGTTATGAAGCTTATAAAGGGCAAGCAAGCCGAGGAGCATGGGCAGCAAGAGCTGAAACAAATCCTAAAGGTATAGCATATATTTTTATTGAATTAGCACCTGGACAATATTTAGAATTATTTCCTAAAGGTGATGGACAATTGGAACATGAAGCACCAGATACAAGATTAGGGTATTCACATTTTGCATTAATGGTTGATGATATTCATGAAGCAAGAGAAGAATTGGTTCAAGCAGGAATTGAAATTGATATTGAACCAAATAAAGGACAATCAGAAACTTGGCAAATGTGGATTCATGATCCAGATGGAAATAAATTTGAAATTATGCAATATACTGATAAATCTTTACAACATAAAGGGAATATTGAACAAGATATTGAAAAATATGGAAAATAAATAAGAAATAAAACTTTAGGATAAAAGCAATTTCCTAAAGTTTTTTATTTTTAAAGTATTTATTGAAATTCAATTTCAAACACTTCTTATTTTTATGAAATCAGATTTCAAAAACTTGTTTATATCTATGGAGTTAACTACTGAAAAGGTACAATAAAAATATAAAAAAGAGGAGGAGAAAATAATGTTAGTAGTTGCTTATATTGGTTTTGGTAATAGTGTGTGTCGTTACCATTTACCATATGTTGAAAGAAGACCAGACACAATTAAAGTTAAATATATCTATCGTAGAGAAGAAGATAGAAAAGGTGATGAGGAAAGAGAAACTTGGTATCCAAATATTACTTTTACAACAGATATTGATCAAGTCATGAATGATGAAGAAGTTAATTTAGTAGTTGTTAATACTCCAGATGCTTTCCATGTTTCTTATACAATGATGGCTTTAGAACATGGTAAAAATGTTTTATGTGAGAAACCATTTGCTATGACAGCAAAAGAAGCAGCAGAAGTTTTTGCATTTGCAAAAGAAAAAGGTCTAGTTGCTATGTCTAACCAAAATAGACGTTATGATGCAGATATGCGTACTGTAAGAAAGGTTATTGAATCTGGAGTTTTAGGAGAGCTTGTTGAAATTGAATCACATTATGATTATTATCGTCCTAGCATTAAAGATAGAAAAGGATTTGGTATACTTTATGGTTTAGCTGTTCATCCTATTGATCAAATTATTGGACAATTTGGTAAACCAAATAAAGTTGTGTATGATTGCCGTAGTATAGATAATCCTGGAGAAGCTGATGATTATTATGATATTGATTTCTTCTATGATAATGGAGTAAAAGCTATTGTAAAAACAAGTTACTATGTTAAATTAGATTATCCTAGATTTATTGTTCATGGAAAAAAAGGAAGTTTCTTAATGCCAGCTTTAGGACATCAAAGTGCTCAAAAACCAAAACCAGGACCAATTGAAATCAGTTTTGATCCGTTGCCAGAAGAAAAATGGGGAACATTATCATATATTGATGATGAAGGAAATGATATTACAAAGAAAGTCCCTACTGAAATAGGAGATTATGGAATTATTTATGATAATTTATATGATGTGATTTTTAATCATGGTGAAAAAATTGTAAAAGATGAAGAAGTCATTGAAGTCTTAAAAATTATTGAAGAAGGTACAAAGGTTGCAAAGGAGGCAAAATAATATGAAATTAGGAATTACAGGATGTGGAATGATTGTCCATGATTTATTTAATTTTATACATGATGTTGAAGGTGTAGAGTTAGAGGCAATGGCATCTATTCCTGCTGAATATGAAAAAGTACAAGAATTAGCTAAAGCAAATCATGTTAAAAAAACATATGAATGTTATGAAGATATGTTAGCTGATAATGATGTTGATGTTATTTATTTAGGAGTTCCTAATCATTTACATTATGCAATGTGTAAACAAGCATTAGAAGCAGGTAAACATGTTATATGCGAAAAACCTTTTACATCACATATCAAAGAATTAGAAGAATTAAATCAATTAGCTAAAGAAAAAGAACTCATGTTATTAGAAGCGATTTCTACTCAATATTTACCTAATGTTTTAAAAATAAAAGAAATGTTAGATGAAGTAGGAAATGTAAAAATTATTACAGCAAATTATTCACAATATTCATCAAGATACAATGCCTTTAAAGAAGGAAATATCTTACCTGCATTTGATTATACAAAATCTGGTGGAGCATTAATGGATCTCAATATTTATAATATTCATTTCATGGTAGCATTATTTGGAGAACCTCAAAAAGTTCATTACCAAGCCAATATTGAAAAAGGTATTGATACTTCTGGAATTATGACATTAGATTATGGAAGTTTTAAAGCTGTTTTAATTGGAGCAAAAGATTGTAAGGCACCAATTTCAACAAACATACAAGGAGATAAAGGATGTATTAATATAACAACTCCAGCTAATAATTTAAGAGGATTTAAGTTATTAAGAAATGATGGAACTGAAGAAGAAATGAATTTACAAGGTGATACACATCGTATGTATTATGAATTTGTTGAATTTGTAAAAATTATAGAAAATAAAGATTATCAACGAGTAGAAGAAATGATGAAGAAGAGCTTAATTGCTATGACAATTGCAACAAAAGCAAGACAATCAGCAGGTGTAGTTTTTACTGCTGATGAAAATTTATAATAAAAAAGAAGTTGTAACGAAATTGAAGTTAACAGCTTCTTTTTTTAATGATTTTCTTCTAATTGAGATTCTAAAGATGTTGATTTAGAAAAATTTTTAACAATATTACTTTTTGTATCTATTAATTTTAAACTATCTTTAGAAAAAATCAAAATAAAATCATTGAGGTTTCCGTCTTTTAATTTACATGTGTTCTCATCAATGATAATTATATCGCCTTTTGTAAAAGGATATGTAAATTGATATGTAGAGTCATGATTAATACTTATAGTTGAAAAGTCTTGGATATAAGTTCCAAAAATATCAATCTTATTTTGTTGTGGAATAAGTATTGATGTACAATAACCACCTATAAAAGATATAAGTATTGCTAAGATAAATATAAGATATTTTTTCATAATAATCACACTCCTTATTTATATTATATTATTTTTCATTAATAAATGAAATGATAAAATTTGAAAATTTGATAGTAAAATTAGTGATATAATAAAAATAGAAAGGAGATGTAAATTATGAAATGGTTAAAGGTTTTGGTGACTCTAACTCTTGTTACAGTATGTTTTTCTTTGATAAGTGTAGAAGCAATTGATTATGAAGAAGGATTTGTAGATGAGTACATTTATAATGAAGAAGAACGTCAAAATGCTAGAGAAGAAATTTTAAATGCTGTTATAGAAAGTTCAAAAAAAGATATCCCTCAAACAAGAATGGATGAAATTGTTGAAAATTGGGAACGTGCTGGAACAGCAATTTCAAGTGATTCTCCATATCGTGAAGTTTTAGGACAACTTAAAGGTGGGTATAAATATGGTGATGGAGGAGGTGGAATGTATTGGGGAGAATCCAAATCTACATCTGGAACTGTTTCTGTAGGAGTTGCATTTGGAACAGATCATGTAAATATAAGTTTAGCTTATGCTCCAGGAATGAAAATGACATCAGGTGGACAATACAAAAGTTGTCCTAAAAGTTTGTGGAATAAATATGTAAAGTTATATTCTAGTAGAAAATATGAGGTTACAAAATATAGAGTATATAGAAAAAATAAATATGATTCTGGAAAAGGAACTTTTGTACGTAATGAATACATTTCTTCTCCTTATTCAATTAAATGGACATATAAGGCTATTTGATAATAATTAAAAATAGTGAATTATAATAAAAAATAATTAGAAAAAAGACATTGTTATATATTATTTCTATCAAGTAGATAGATAAAATAATTAAAATTATTCTATTTGAAGTTGTTGAGAAGACAACTTCAATTTTTGTCTTATATCTTTAGATTATAAGTGGATGAGTATGTATAAATATTTAAATAAATGATTTGAGTCAATAGAACATACAAAATGGACGTGTAAATATTACATAAGTATAGATGAAAAGCAATTTGTAATTAACTAAGAAAATATATAAGGGAGTAAGGTAACCTGACATAGAAATGTATAAATTAAGTGTAAAAGAATATAAAATTCATTTGAAAATAAAGGAATCAAAAATCAAAGTAGAAATTTGAAAAAAAGGGAAAAGAATCCTTTGAAAGACAGTAAAAACAAAGAGAGATAGTTTGGGCGAAGAGAGCGTAGTATCTTTAGAAACAATAATATAAGCATTTCTCTATAATAAAATTTTTTGAGGCATTTAATTATTTGTTCTATCTATAAGGTTATAGTATATTAATGTGATATGTCTTTTTATTGTGGAATTTATTGATGATTATTAATCTGATAACATATTTTCTCTTTTCAAAATATGTAATAACATTAGAGAATTTATTTTTTTCATATTCTGATGGGAATTAGAAAAAAGGTAGAGAGATATAGTTGAGAAATATTATATAAAATAAATTAAGTAAAGAAGTGTCTAAAAAAGTAGAAGAAAAAGTTAGTTAAATTAAACAAAGTATGAAATTTCTAAGAAAAGTGAAGAGTATAAGAATGGAATATAAATATGGGATTAAAAGAGAAAAGAAACTATACTATCACTTTGGTATAGCTTCTTATTTTGTATACATTTTTCTGAGTTGAATAATAAGTGTAGGAATGAGTGAAAAGGCATAAATACATAAAAGTTGTAAAAGGGTTATTGTATGAATCATAAATAATGAGTGAAAAGTAGGAATTAATAATATAATGTGTAATAAAATAAATCCAATCAAAAAAGCATAGATACTAGACATGTTTGTAAATAGTCCAATATGAATAAGTGAATGATCATTTCGACAATTCAAACCATGTAATAAACGTGCTAAACAAATCGTTGCAAAAGCCATTGTAGAAGCAGTAAGAGGATCAATTTTTAATCCCATTAAATAAGAACACATTGTACATAATGCAATAATAATCCCTTCATAACTTATTTCAAGCAATAAAGAACGATTGAAAAGAGAGGCATGAGCAGGACGTGGTTTTTGTTTAAGAACATCGTCATGATTAGGTTCCATTCCAATGGCAATAGCAGGAAGAGAATCTGTAATTAAGTTCATAAATAATAAATGAACAGGATAAAAGGGTGTAGGTAATAATAAGATAGAGGCAATAAGAACACAAATAATACCTGTAAAATTACCTGATAATAAATAATGAATAGAATTTTTAATATGACAATAAACATTACGTCCTGTCATAATCGCTTTAACAATTGTTGCAAAGTTATCATCAGTTAGAATCATATCTGCTGCATCTTTTGAAACATCTGTACCACTTTTCCCCATAGCAATTCCAATATCACTTTGTTTTAAAGCAGGGGCATCATTAACTCCATCACCAGTCATTGCAACAATCTGGCCTCTTTTTTGCCATGCTTTCACTATACGAATTTTATGTTCTGGGGATACTCTTGCATAAACACTAATATGAGGAAGCTTTTGAGCTAATTCATTTTCATTCATAATTTCTAAATCTTTTCCTTCAATGAATAAATCACCATCTTGATATATTCCAATTTTTTTAGCAATACTTTTTGCAGTAATAACATGATCTCCTGTAATCATAATAGGTTTAATACCTGCCATTCTACATTTTTTAACAGCATCAGCACTTTCAACTCTAGGGGGGTCTATTAGTGCAACAAGACCAATAAAGGTAAGATTGCTTTCATCTTTTATAGTTATTTGTTTATTCTGAAAATCTTTATATGCTAATCCTAAAACACGTAATCCTTGATTTGCATATTCACGATTAGCTTTTTGGATAGCTTCAATATGTCTTTGAGAAAGTATCTCTTTACGTCCATTAACAAGAATGGTATGACATCTTTGAATAATGATATCAGGAGCACCTTTTGTATATAAATGATTGAATGAAGCAACACTCATTAATTTTCTTTCTGAATCAAATGGAAGTTCTTGTATTCTAACAGCAGTATTTTGAAATTGAGAATCATTTTGAGTATATTGATTAACAAAATCAATTAATGCGAGTTCAGTAGGATCACCAATTCTTTGAGTATCTGATATTTGAGCATTATTACATAGCAAGCAAGCTTTCAAAAAAACATTGTGGTCGTGATAACGACTTTGAAGTTGTAATATATCAATAGGTTGATTATAAAAGAATACGGATTGAACAGTCATTTTATTCTGTGTTAATGTTCCTGTTTTATCACTACATATAACGGAGATACATCCAAGACTTTCAACAGAATTCAAGTTTTTAATAATAGCATTATCTTTTACCATTTTTTGGGTACTCATAGATAGAACAATTGTTACAATTGAACCTAAAGCTTCTGGAATAGCTGCAACAGCTAAAGCAACAGCAATCATTAAAGCATCAAGAAGTGTTTTCTTTGCTAAGAAAACATTAAGACATAAAACAAAAAAACATATGAAAATAATTAGAATAGATAATTTCTTACTAAAGTCATCTAAATGAATTTGTAAGGGAGTTTTTCGTTGTTGCGCATTGTTTAAAAGTGAAGCAATTTTTCCCATCTCTGTATTCATTCCAATTTGTGTAACAACATATTGACCAGTTCCATGTGTAACCAAAGTTCCAGAAAAAACCATATTCTTTTGATCATTAATGATAGCCTTTTGATAAAGTTTATGATTTGTTTTATCAACACTTTCAACTTCTCCAGTTAAAGTACTTTCATTAATTTTTAAAGCAGAACATTCAATAATACGTCCATCACCACTAATCATATCTCCAGCTTCGATTTGGACAATATCACCTACTGTTAATTGAATAGAATCTATTTCTTGAATATTATTATCTCTTAACACTTTCACTTGAGGAACAGATAAGTTTTTTAAGCTTTCTAATGATTTTTCAGCTTTGACAGTTTGAACAGTTCCTAAAATCGCATTAACTATAATCACTAAGATAATAACAATAGCACTTTCAAATTGATGACTTATTCCAGAAATGATGGCAGCACTTATCAGAATAATAACAAGCAAATCTTGAAATTGTTTTATGAAAATCATAAGATAAGAATCCTTTTTTTCTTCATCAAGAACATTATATCCATATTGTTGTTGATGTTTTTCAACTTGTTGCTTTGATAAACCTTGTTTTGATGTATGACATTCTTTTAGAACTTCTGTAATTTCTTTTTGATAATACATAATGGCCTCCTTGTTTATAAGTATTCATATCTTTATTGCAAAATATTTTATCATTATCAAAGTTCAGTTTATGTTATTTTATGGATAATGATTAAAAAATACTACTAGAGTATATTGATAATAAGTAAGAATAAAAATAGATTTTAGAATCTAAGTTAAAATTTTCAATAATCGTATCTTTACATTGAATATTTTAAGATTTATAATAGAAAAAGGGCTAAAAAAGACATGAATAATTTTTATAGGAAGGTGGTATTATGCAAAGGCATATTAAAAAAATAATATCTTTTATTGTTTGTTTAATGATGATTGTGGGATTAAGTCAAGATGTTGAAGCAGCATCTTTGAAAATTCGTTCATTTTCTATAAATTGTGGTACAACTGTTACTCAAGGAAAGAAGATTACGTTAAAGACTTCTGCTTCAGGTGGTTCAGGAAAAAAACAATATAAATTTATGTATAAGCTCAATGGAAAAACATATACAATCAAAAAATATTCATCATCAAAAACAGCATCATTAAAATTAACAAAGACAGGAACTTATACTTTGTATGTATATACAAAAGATAAGAGAAAAACAATAAAGAAACAAAAAACAATTAAAGTAGTTGCTCCATATAAAGTATCTTTAAAAACATCAGGAAAATATGTAAATGATACTATTCAATTAAGTGCAAGTTCAACTGGTGGAAAGGGAACAAAACAATATAAATTTACATACAAATATAATGGGAAAACATATACTATTAAAAATTATTCAAAAACAAAAAAAGTGTCTTTTAAACCAAAAAAGACAGGAAAATATCAATTTATTGTTCAATGTAAAGATAGTAAGAAAAAAGTTGTTTCTCAATCAAAAACATTGAATCTTCAATATCCACAATTAAAAGTATCTTTAAAAGCAACAGGAAAGTATTTAACATCTCCTATTCAATTAAGTGCAAGTTCAACTGGTGGAAAGGGAACAAAAAAATATAAATATACATATAAATATAAAGGAAAAACATATACATTAAAAGATTATTCTACAAATAAAAAAATTGTTTTTCATCTTAGTAATGAAGGTGAATATCAATTTATTGTTCAATGTAAAGATGAACAAAAGAAAGTTGCTACAAAATCTGTCAAGTTGAGATTGCAATATCCTGAATTAAAAGTTTCAATCCATGCAACAGGAAAATATGTTCATAATCCAGTTCAATTAAAAGCAGATGCTACTGGGGGTTCAGGAGAAAAAGAGTATAAATTTGTTTATCAGTATAATAAACAAAAATATACATTAAAAGATTTTTCAAAAAATCAAATGATTTCATTTGAACCTGAAAATATCGGAGAATATCAATTTTTTGTAGAATGTCGAGATAGTAGAAAGAAATCAGTTTTACAATCTACAAAATTAATTGTAGAAAGAGTTCCAACATTACAAGTTGCATTAGATGTATCTGATCAATATGTTCGTGAGAAAATGAATATAAAAGCTGAAGCAACAGGAGGAGAAGGAGACTATCAATATTGTTTTGTTTATCGTTTGAATGGTGAAGAAATATTACTCCAAGATTATTCTGAAAAGGATCAAGTTTCATTGACTCCTAATAAAGTAGGAGAATATGAATTTATAGTTAAATGTAAAGATAAAGAGGGAATTATTGTAACTTCATCAATAACAAGAGAAATCATTGTGAATCCAGCTAGAACAAAAGTAATTGAAGTTGCAAAATCTTGGTTAGGATGCAATGAAAAAGATGGTAGTCATAAAAAGATTATAGATGTTTATAATCATTATAAACATAGTTCAGAAACTGTGAATTATAAAGTTAAATATACTGATGCATGGTGTGATACATTTGTGAGTGCATGTTTTATTAAAGCTGGTTATGCTTCAATAAGTGGAACAGAATGTGGATGTCAAAGACATATTGATAATGTTCTTAAGAAAAAAGGAGCATGGCAAGAATCTGATGACTATGTTCCACAAACTGGTGATATGATTTTCTATCATGGAAATACTCAAAAATGTGATTCAACAAAGGATTGTAAACACAATAGTCATCATGTTGGATTGGTTGTTAATGTAGAAGGAAAAAATATTAAGGTTATTGAAGGTAATTATAGTGATAGTGTGAAATATCGAACTATTCAAATTGGTGATGCAAGAATAAGAGGATATGGGGTTCCAAAATATCCTCATTAAAAAAGATATAATGATGGTTTATCCATATTATATCTTTTTATTTGTTTTTATACCAATAAACAATTCCATTTTCATTATAATTTCCAGTCATAGGATCAGTAGGAATTTTCTTTAGTTTGGAACTAGGTTTATACCATTTTTCTTCTTTTTGAAGATAATTAGCCATTGTTTGAAAAATCACTTTGGGAATACGTTTATCTAAAGTCATTGTTAATTTTCTATTGTCATCATATCCAGTCCAACTTACAATTGTATAATTAGGATTATATCCAGCACATAAAGAATCATAAGGACTTGTTCCTGTTTTAACGGCAAAGGTAGTATTGACAGGATAGGATGCCATGGTTGCTGAAGCATATGAATTATATTCTTTATGGAATGGTGAAGTGAGTAATTGGTTGAGAATTAAACATGTATCTTTATTTAACAATTCTTGATTTTTAGCTTTATATTCATATAAAACAGTACCATCATCAGTATAGACTTTTTTAATAATATGAATATCATTATAAGTACCTTCATTAGCAAATGTTGTATATATAGATGATAGTCTATATATGTTTGTATTTAAAGTTCCTAATGCTAATGATGGATGTGGAGAAACATGAGAAAATTGAAATTGATTCAGCATATTAACTAATGCTTGTTCTCCTAAAAATAAATGCGTTTTTACTGCATATATATTATCACTCACAGCAATTGCTTGAGCTAAAGTGACATCTTTATGAGCATACTTTTGATTAAAATTTGTGGGAGCATAAGTTTCTCCATTGTCTAGCTTAAATGTTGTTGGTTCACTCTTAAATTTTGTTGTAGGGGTAAAACCATTTTCTAAGGCTATATAATAAAGTAATGGTTTCATAGTTGAGGCAATTTGCCTAGATGCGCCTGTTGCTCGGTTAAATTGAGAATCATTATAATTTTTACCACCAATAAGTGCCAAAACTTCAGCAGTTTGACTCTTAACAACCATACTTGAAACTTCTAATTCATTACGATCTTTCATTTGGTCTTGAACAGTTGTATGAAGCTTTTCTTGAACGTCTTGATTGAGAGTTGTATCAATATTTAAACCTTGATTAATATAATTTTCTTTATATAATCCTAAATCTTTTAATTCAGAAATAACTGCATCTTTATAGTAAGGATAAATAGTTGATAATGAACGAGAAGGATTCTTATTTAAAACAAATGGTGTTTTTGAAACTTCATCAGCTTTCTTTTGGGTAATATAATTCTCTTTAACAAGTTGATTTAAAACTAATTTTTGTCTTTTTTTAGCAGCTTTATTATTTTTAAAAGGAGAAAAATAATTAGGTCCATTCACAACTCCAGCTAACATGGTTGCTTCATTTAAATCTAAATCTTTAGGATCTTTATTGAAATAATATTTAGCAGCATTTTTAATTCCATAGATACCATGACCATAATAAACTGTATTAATATAACCTTGTAATATTGTATCTTTATCATAATGAGCTTCTAACCTTGTTGTTAAAAAAGCTTCTTTAATTTTCCTTGACCATGTTTTTTCATTTGTTAAAAAGAGTAGTCTTGCGTATTGTTGTGAAATGGTACTAGCACCTTCTGATTTCCCTTGTTCTATAATATTTGTTTTAATAGCACGTAATATACCAATAGGATCAAAACCACGATGTGAATAAAAACGATGATCCTCTATCGCAACAATACTTGCTAAGAAATCTTTACTAACATCTTTTAATTCAACATCATTACTTTGTTGATTGGTTTGATAAAAGACTTCATGATTTTGATCATACATTTTTATATAATGACCTTGCCCTAGATTAGGTTTTTCCATAATATAACTTGACCCATAAATGATAATCATTATTACTAAAAAGGCAATCAAAATGCGTTGTATCCATTTTATAAAAGTTTTCAAGAAAATCACCTCGACTCTTATTTTTAACGAAAATGTGTTATAATATTCAAGGTGATAAAAAATGTATCAAAATAAATATATACAATATAAAGCTATTTTTAAACAAAATGGAGAAACTGAAACAATTCAATATCATGCAAATGGAATATTTCATCAAGGGAAAAAGACAAGTTTAAAATTTGATATTCCTGAGAATACTATTGATATTTCTTATAATCAAGACGAAATTATTTTAAAGCATGGACAATCATGTTTGAAATTGAATTTACATGAGGAAATATGGAACCAATATCAACTTCCTTATGGACAAGCTATATTAAAAACAAAAGTTTGTTTATTTGAAGCAAATGATCATCATATCAAATTAAAATATGAGTTATATGATCAACAATCATTCATTTCAACAGTTTATATACTTATTACAATGAGTTCAATGGAGGAAGCATGAAACTATTAAAAATACTGACAAGTCGGTTATTTGTTTTTGGTTTATTAATTTTAGTACAAGCATTATGGGTATTTTTCTTTGCTTCATCATTGCTTTCTTCTTATACTTGGTTAAGACCTATACTTTTTTTAATGAGTATGAGTATTGTTTTATGGCTTGTTATTAAAGATGAAAATCCTTCTTATAAGATTTCATGGATTATACTTATTCTTATTTTTCCTATATTTGGTGGTTTATTATATTTTTTTATTGGTAATAAAAAACCATCACAACATTTAGAAAGAAAGATGAAACCTGTTATTAGTCAATTAAGTCAGTATATGTTATTAGCAAATGATATGTCTCATTTTATTGAAAATGGTAAAGAACAAGGTTTTTATTATTTATCTCAATTGGGATATGGAACATATGGAAATACAAAAACAAGATATTATTCTTTAGGTGATTATAGTTTTAGAGATTTATTATATGATTTAAAACATGCAAAACATTATATTTTTATGGAATATTTTATTGTTTCTGAAGGATTTATGTTCGATACTATTTTAAATATTTTAAGAAAAAAAGTACAAGAAGGTGTAGAAGTTCGTTTTATTTATGATGATGTAGGAAGTTTAACAACAGTTCCTTATCATTTTGAAAAGCAATTAGAACAATGGGGAATTCAGTGTGTTGTTTTTAATCCTTTTGTCCCTATATTATCTATGGCACTTAATCATCGTGATCATCGTAAAATATGTATTATAGATGGATATATAGGATATAGTGGTGGTTTTAACTTAGCAGATGAATATATTAATGCACAAATGAGATTTGGACATTGGAAAGATACAGGTATACGTTTAGAGGGAGAGGCAGTTTGGAATTTAACAGCTATGTTTTTAACAATTTGGAATGGTTATAAACATACTGATAAAGATTATACTTTATTTTATCCACAGGTTTATTATCCTCAAAAATATGAGAATGATGGCTTTGTTGTGGCTTTTGGTGATTCTCCAACTGATAATGAACCAACAGGTGAAAATATCTATTTGAATATGATTCAACAAGCAAAAGAAGAAATACTAATTATGACACCTTATTTTATTATTGATGATACAATGACGAAAGCATTAGTGATGGCAAGTAAAAAAGGTGTAAAAGTGAAAATTATTACACCAGGTATTCCAGATAAAAAAGTGATTTATAAAGTTACACGTTCTTACTACCATACACTTATTCAAGAAGGGATAGAAATTTATGAGTATACACCAGGATTTTTGCATGCTAAAGTTGTTTTATGTGATAAACAAATAGCAACTGTTGGAACTATTAATTTTGATTATAGAAGTTTCTATTTGCATTTTGAATGTAATGTTTTATTATATAAAACGTCAACTATTTATGATATAAATAAAGATTTTGAAGAAACAATTAAGTTATGTAAAAGAATTGATCAAGAACATAGTCGTAGATTTAAAGGATTTTATGAAGCTATTTTACGATTATTTGCTCCATTGATGTAATAATAGAAGGATGAATATATTATTGTTCATCCTTTTTAAATAAGAAAAATATTATTTTTTGATACTTTATAATAGTTCTTTAAATATTTTCATTTCAAAAAGTTGTGTTGTTTTTTCATTAAGTAAAAAAATATTGAAGAATAAGTTTGTTTTTTGAAGTCATAAATATGACTTTTATAACTATGATATTTTTATTTTATTATATCTTTTATTTTTTTGTAATGAAAGATATAGTTGATAGTATAAAAGTATATATTTATTGTATGATAAATGTAAGAAAAATGTTGACTATATCAATAAATATGATATTGTAATAAAAGTACAATAATTTATAAAAAGGAGGATACTATGGCTGTTAATAAGATTGAAGTTTCTTTAAAAGAAGTATTAAGAAAAGCAATCATTGATTTAGAATATGTAGAAGATTATGCCTTAGAACAAATAGTCATTGAAATTCCAAAAGATAAAGCACATGGAGATTATTCAAGTAACCTTGCTATGCAATTAACAAAGATTTTGAAAAGAAATCCACGTGAAATAGCTCAGGGAATTGTTGAGGCTATCAATAAAGAAGCAGGGAATATTGATCATATAGAAATTGCAGGACCAGGATTTATTAATTTGTTTCTTAAAAAAGATGCAATGACATCTATTATTAAAGAGGTTTTAGAAGAAAAAGATAACTATGGAAAAAGTCATTATGGTCAAGGAGTAAAATATAATGTTGAGTATGTATCAGCAAACCCAACAGGAGATTTGCATTTAGGACATGCTAAAGGAGCAGCAGTGGGGGACAGTATTTGTCGTATTATGAGTGCTGCTGGATATGATGTAACAAGAGAATATTATATTAATGATGCTGGAAATCAAATTACAAATTTAGCTCTTTCATTATATGCAAGATATTTACAATTATTTGGTATTGAAAAAGAATTACCAGAAGATGGTTATCATGGTAAAGATATTATTGAGATTGCTAAAAATATTAAAGAAGAACTTGGTGATCAATTTATTAATGTTGATGAACAAGAAGCTATTACTTATTTTAGAAAAATTGGAACAGAACATGAATTACAAAAAATCAAAGATATTTTAAAAGAATATCGTGTTCTTCATGATGTGTGGTTTAGTGAAACATCATTATATAATGAAAATAAAGTAGAACCAACTATCCAAAAATTAAAAGACAGAGGATATACTTATGAAGCTGATGGCGCTTTGTGGTTTAAATCAACTGAATTTGGGGATGATAAAGATCGTGTCTTAATTAAAACTGATGGAAGTTATACATATTTAACCCCAGATATAGCATATCATTTAAATAAGTTAGATAGAGGTTATGAATATCTTGTTGACTTATTAGGTGCTGATCATCATGGTTATATCGCTCGTATGAAAGCAGCAATTCAAGCCTTAGGATACAATTCAGATCAATTAAATATTGATATTATGCAAATGGTAAGAATGGTTGAAAATGGTGAAGTTGTTAAAATGAGTAAACGTACAGGAAATGCTGTAACAATCAAAGACTTAATTGAAGATATTGGGGTTGATGCAGCACGTTATTTCTTTGTTTCTAAAGCAGCAAGTTCTCCTTTTGATTTTGATTTAGGACTAGCAAAATCAAAATCTAATGAGAATCCTGTTTATTATGCACAATATGCTCATGCAAGAATGTGTTCAATTTTAAATCAAGCTAAAAATGTTGGTATTGACATTGCTAATCATTATGAATTAATTACTCATGAAAAAGAAATTGAACTTGTTAAACATATTAATGAATTTAGAAATGAAATTGTAGAAAGTGCTAAAATAAGAGCACCACATAAAATAGCAAATTATATACAAAGACTTGCTCAATTGTTCCATTCGTTTTATAATGATTGTTATGTTATAGATGAAAACAACAAAGAATTATCTTCACAAAGATTAGCTTTAGTTGTAGCAAGTCAAATCACTTTAAAAAATGCTTTGAAATTAATAGGTGTTAGTGCACCTGAAAAAATGTAGGAGGAAATTATGATTGATTATAAACAAAGTTCTATGGTTGATGTTGCTTTTGATTTAATGAAAAAGAAGAAAAAGCCAGTTGATTTTTATAAGTTATGGCAAGAAGTTTCTGAAATCAAAGGGTTTTCTCAAGAAGAAAAAGATGAAAATGAATCTTTATTCTACACAAATATTACATTAGATGGAAGATTAATTACTGTTGGAGAAAATCACTGGGATTTAAGAAGTCGTCATAAATTTAGTGAAGTTCATATTGATATGAATGATATTTATGCAGATGAAGAAGAACCAGAAGAAGATGCAGATGATGGTCTTATAGAAGATGATTATAACTAGAATCGGGAAACTGATTCTTTTTTTTTAATATAATATAAAACCCATAGTTCATATGAACTTGTCAACGAAAAGTAGACAAGTTCAGTTTAGTGCAGTTTTTTTATTTCCTCGGCAATATTTTCCATTATTTAACATAATAACTAAGAAAAGAAAATACATTTACTCTTTTCTCAAAAATGCTATAATAAACAAAGGAGATGATAAATGTGGAAATATATTATGAAGTGGTAGGGCAAGGTTTTCCTATTGTTTGTTTACATGGAAATGGGGAAGATCATCATATTTTTGATAGGTTAGTGACAACATTATCTCAAGACTATCAACTTATTTTAATAGATTCACGTTATCATGGACAATCTATACATCAAGGGGAATTATCTTATCATCAAATGATGAAGGATGTTATGAATGTTATTCAAGAACTTAATATACAAGAATATGATGTTATTGGATTTAGTGATGGAGGAATTGTTTCTTTATTATTAGGAATGAATGATCAAAGATTGAAACATATTGTTGCTTTAGGAGCTAATACAAAACCTAAAATGATTAAAAATATTTATCTTTTTGCTTTTTATTTACAAATGATTTGTTTATTACCTTTTTGTATTTATAATTCAAAAGCAAGATTACAATATAAATTATTACGTTTAATGCTAAAACAGCCACAAATAGAATATACATCATTAGAAAAGATTCAAGTTCCTACTCTTCTTATGATGGGAGAACATGATATGATTAAAGAAAATGATGCAAAACAAATACACCAATCTCTTTGTTATGGGGGTTTGAAAATTATTAAAGGTGGCAATCATTTTTTATTAAAAGATTCTTTTCAACAAACAATAAAAGAAATTCAATTATTTTTAAATGTATGTCATAAGGAGGATTAAAGATGGCCGTTTGTCATATTAAAGGTTTACATATAGGAGAAGGAAAACCTAAGATATGTTTACCAATTATAGGGAAAAATGATGATGAGATTTTCAAACAAGTTCAATCTTTTGAAAATCTGAGATATGATTTAGTAGAATTAAGAATAGATTATTATAAAGATATAGATAGAAGTGAAAAAGTGATTGCTTTGTTAAAGCAATTAAGAGAAAAATTATCTTGTCCTATTTTGTTTACATATCGTTCTTTAAGAGAGGGTGGGTGTGTTCAATTAACAGATCAAACATATATTCAACTTATCAAAACTGTATGTGAAACACAATTCATAGATCTTGTTGATATTGAGTTAATGAGTGGTAATCAAGTTATTTTTCAACTATTAGATATTGCACATCAAAATCAAATCAAAGTGATTATGTCTAATCATGATTTTGAGAAGACCCCAACTCTCTTAGAAATGAAAGAAAGATTAGAAAAAATGGAGATTTTAGGTAGTGATATTTTAAAAATAGCAGTGATGCCAAATTCAAAAAAAGATGTTCTTAATTTATTACATCTAACAATGGAAATGTCTGAAAAACTTAGTAAACCTCTTATTACAATGTCAATGGGACAAATGGGAGTTATTTCTCGTATATGTGGAGAATTAGTAGGTTCAGCTATGACCTTTGCAAGTGCAGGGCAAGCTTCAGCACCAGGACAAATTGCAGTTGAAGATATGAGTTTATTATTAGAGGCTATTCATCATGATTGATTTATTACAAGCTAAAAAGGCTTTTAAAGAATATATTTCTCAATATGATATTCAGATTCCTTCTATTCGCTTAAAAGTTATTCATACATATGAAGTTATGAAAGTGAGTGATTTATTATGTGAACATATGTGTTTATCAAAAGAAGATAAAGACTTAGCTTCTTTAATAGCTTTATTACATGATATAGGACGCTTTGAACAATGGATGAGATATCAAAGTTTTGCTGATTATAAAACAATTGATCATGCTTTATTTTCTAGTCAGTTATTATTTGAGGAGGGTATGATTAGAAAGTTTATTATTGATTCACAATATGATAATCTTATAAAAGTTGCTATTGAACAACACAATAAATATAAAATTGAGAATGATTTTAATGAAAGAGAACTTTTATTTATTCATTTAATAAGAGATGCAGATAAATTAGATAATTTTAGAGTTAAGGAAGAAGAAAAAATAGAAAATATATTATATGCTTCTTTAGATGAAGTGAATCAATGCTTTATTTCACCAAAAGTTTATCAACAGATGTATCATCAAGAATTAGTTTATGCTCCATATAGAAAAACACATTTAGATATGTGGTTATCTTATATTGCTTTTATTTATGATTTACATTTTGAAGAAAGTATAAAATATATTAAAGATAATCATTGGATTGATCGATCTTTTGATAGATTACATCCTATAAATCAAGATACATATGAACAATATCATATTCTTAAACAAAAAGCTTTAGATTTTATAGAAAAGAAAGGATTAATATGAAACAACAAAAAACAAAAAGATTAGTTTATTTATCTTTATTAACAGCTTTGGCTATTGTACTTCATACAATAGACCACTATTTATCTGCTCCACTACCTTTAGGAGTTAAACTAGGATTAGCTAATATTATTTCATTAGTTGTTGTGGAATTATATGGCATTAAAGAAATGTTTACGATTAATTTTTTCAGAGTTATGATTTCAGGATTAATAACAGGAAGTCTAATGAGTTATCCATTTTTTATGAGTTGTGGGGGTGTACTTTTAAGTAGTTTATCATTAGTTGTTTTAAAGAAGTTAACAGCACTTCCAATGGTTTCAACTTCAATTATTGCTGCTGTTTTTCATAATATAGGTCAAATTATCGTTTTATCTTTTTTCTTATCATCAAAAGCTTTTATTTCATATGTGTTTATTATGTTGATTTCTTCTATACCAACAGGTATATTTACAGGAATGGTAGCAATAGAAATCTTAAAAAGGGTTAGAAAAGAACAATTTCAATGACAATGTCATTAAGTTAAGTGTTTGATGATATGTGAGGAGTTCATGTAAAATGGG
>CAJUOS010000029.1 GCA_910588075.1 uncultured Erysipelotrichaceae bacterium
ATAGCTATCTCTCGATAACTATCCCTTAATCCTCCACTCTTGACACGGAGCCACTTTTAATGACTTTTCTCTTGAATTTGTTTTAAAACCATTTCAATAAATTCATTAAGTGAAACAGTTGTTTGTTTTTGTTCTCCATATTGACGATAAGTAACTGTTTGATTATCACGTTCTTTATCTCCCAATACCAATTGATAAGGAATTTTTTTCATTTGTGCTTCTCTAATACGATAACCTAACTTTTCCTCTCTATCATCTAATTCTACACGTATTCCTTTTTCTTCTAATAATTGGAAAACTTTCTTTGAATATTCTAAATGATATTCATTTTTAACTGGTATAACTTCAACTTGAGTTGGTGCTAACCATAATGGGAATGCTCCTGCATAATGTTCAATCAAAATTCCCATAAATCTCTCAAGTGATCCAAAACAAGCTCTATGAATCATAACTGGTGTTACTTTTGCTCCAGAAGCATCAACATATGTACATTCAAATCTACCAGGTAATTGCATATCTAACTGAATTGTTCCACATTGCCAAACACGAGATAAACAATCTGTTAATTTAAAGTCTAACTTAGGTCCATAAAATGCACCATCTCCTGGATTAATTTTTAATTCATGACCAGTTGCTAAACATGCTTCTTCTAATGCTTTTTCAGCATCATTCCAAACTTCAACTTCACCAATAAAATCATCTGGTCTTGTTGATAATTCAATTTTATAATCTAGACCAAAAATTGAATAAACTTCATCATATAATTTTAAAATATTTCCTACTTCTTCTTTGATTTGATCTGTACGTAATAAAGTATGAGCATCATCTTGAGTAAAACCACGTACTCTAAATAATCCATTTAATGCACCACTTGCTTCAGCACGATGAACATGTCCTAATTCAGCATAACGTAATGGTAAATCTTTATATGAATATAAACCATTTTTATAAACCAATATAGCTCCTGGACAGTTCATTGGTTTAATCGCATACTCAGATTCTTCAATATTCGTTGTAAACATATCTTCTTTATAATGATCCCAATGTCCTGAAGTTTCCCATAATTCTCTTGAAAGCATAATTGGAGTATCAATCACTTGATATCCATTCTTCTTATGTAAATCTAACCAAAAATCTTCTAAAGTACGTCTTAATGCATAACCTTTTGGTAAAAAGAAAGGCAATCCTTGACCAAAATCAGATAACATAAACAATTCCAATTCTTTTCCTAATTTTTTATGATCTCTTTTTTTAGCTTCTTCTAACATTGTTAAATGTTCTTCTAATTCCTCAGCAGTTGGAAAACATACACCATAAATTCTTTGTAAAACTTTATTATTTTTATCACCCTTCCAATAAGCACCAGAATGTTTTAATAATTTAAAATTTTTACATTTCTTAACAGTTTCAACATGTGGACCTCTACATAAATCAACAAAGTCCCCTTGTCTATAACATGTAATATTGCCATCTTCCAATCCACTAATCAAATCTAATTTATAAGGATCATCTTTAAACATATCTAAAGCTTCAGTTTTAGAAATTTCTTCTTTTATAATACGTTTACCATCTTTACAAATTTTTTTCATTTCCTTTTCTATTTTAATAATATCTTCATCTTTAATAACATCATTTCCTAAATCAATATCATAATAGAATCCTTCACTTACAACAGGTCCTACCCAAAATTTAGCATCTGGATAAAGATGCTTAACTGCTTGTGCTAAAACATGAGCACAAGAATGATTTAAAGTATTTAATACTTCTTCATTTTTAAAATCTCTCATTTTTCTCTCTCCTTTATTATATTTTGTAACTAACTAAAATAAAAAAGACTTCATCCAAAGGACGAAATCTCGTGGTACCACCTTATTTCATTATCATCATTGATAATCTCATTAAGCCTTAACGCGACAAAACGACAATCTCTTTCGAGTGTAGCTATTAGGGAGTACCTCTACAAGTATTGAGAAACTTACACCAACCGTTTCCTCTCTTAACAATTACCTTTATAGAAACATATCCTAAATAATCACCGTAAGATTATTTTACATCATTAGATGATTTTGTCAACCCTTCAGCTAAAGAAGCATTCTTTTTTTCATAAAATTCTATAACAATACCTATCCCATAAATAATTAAAGATATTAAAAAGGATATAAAACATGCCCAAAGCATAGAAAGCATTGATTGTGTCCCTAAAAGTCTACCAGTGCGAAGATAAGACGTATTAACAGCAATTCGAAAAATTTCTTCTGTAATATGACCTATCAAAAAAATATAAGCAGATATCTTTATAAGCTTTGAAGTATTTTTAAACATATCATTTCCTTCATATTTTTATAACAGCATATTATATAAAAATATTTTAACCTTTCCAAGAACACAATATCATAATTTTATAAAAAAATCATGTATAAAATGAAAAAAAGCAGGATTTCTGCTTTTTTTTACTATTTTACTTCTAACAATTGTAAGTAGTTTGTTTTACCTTCTACACCAGGTGTTCCACCAGTAACAAGAATTGATTCTCCTGCAACAACACCATTTTCTTTTGCAATAACTTCTGCTAAATTTAATAAACCTTCTGTTGTATCCATATGTCTACATTTAACAGTTGTAACACCCCAATGAAGTGCTAACTTTCTCATTGTTTCACCTCTAGGTGTAGCTGCAATAATTGGACATTCTGGTCTATATCTAGACATTTTTCTTGCTGTAAATCCTGATTCAGTAAATGCTATAATAGCTGCAACATTAAACTTTGTTGCTATTTCTGCTACTGACATACAAATTGCTTCAGAAGTATCTCCTGCTGCTGTTCTTACAGCCTTTCTATGCAATGAAGCATAGTCTAAAGTTGATTCTGTTTTCACAGCAATTTTATTCATAGTCATAACAGCTTCTTCAGGATATTTCCCTTGTGCAGATTCTCCAGATAACATGATAGCATCTGTACCATCATAAATAGCATTAGCTACATCACTCACTTCTGCACGAGTTGGTCTTGGATTTTCTTGCATAGATTCAAGCATTTGTGTTGCAGTAATAACAACCTTCCCAGCCGCTTTACATTTCTTAATTAATTCTTTTTGAATTAATGGTACATCTTCAGCTGGAACTTCTACACCTAAATCTCCACGTGCAACCATGATACCATCAGCAACTGCAATGATATCATCCATTTTTTCAACACCTTCACTATTTTCAATTTTAGCAATAATTTGAATATCTGGTTTTCCATTTTCAACTAAAATCTTTTTAACATCTAAAACATCTTGAGGACGTCTTACAAATGATGCTGCAATAAAATTAACATCTTGTTGACATCCAAATTCAATATCAGCTCTATCTTTTTCAGAAATAAAATCAAATCCTAATTCAATACCTGGTACATTAATTCCACGTTTATTTTTGACTTGACCATCATTTGCACATACACATACAATATCAGTTCCTTCAACATGATCAACAAGTAATTCGACTTGACCATCATTAACTAAAATAAATCCTCCAGGTTTAACATCTTTATATAATTCTTTATAAGTAATTGTAAAACGATCAGCTGTACCTTCAATATCTTCAACACAAATAGTAGACACTTGTCCTTTTTTAAATGTTGTTACTCCCCCAATAAAATCTCCAGTACGAATTTCTGGTCCTTTAGTATCCAAAAGAATAGCACAATTTGTACCTAGTTCTGCATTAACATCACGCATTGTTTGCATTTTTTTACCATGTTCTTCATAATCACCATGTGAGAAATTACAACGCATAACATTCATTCCAGCTTTAACTAGTTTTTTTAACATTTTTGCATCTTCAGAAGCTGGACCAATTGTACAAACAATTTTTGTCTTTTTAATCTTTTCTTTTCTCATACCACTTTTCTCCTATACCCTTATTTATATTAACGAAGTTTTAATACATCTTCGTAAATACCTTCATTAACCCTACGTCTATGACTTAATACTTCCTCAATAGGTAAACCTACAATTTCTCCTTTAACATCACTTACACAAAGTCCACCTTTCCCTTCCATAAGAAGTTCTACAGCTTTAATCCCCATACGACTTGCTAGAACTCGATCTCTTGCAGAAGGACGACCACCTCTTTGCATATGTCCTAAAACATTAGCACGTGTTTCAAATCCAGTTTCTTCTTCTATGCGTTTTGCTAATCCATGAACATCTGTAATATGTTCTGTAATGACAACTAAAGCATGTTTTTTATCAGAAGCCTTTGATTTTTTCAAAGTTGCAATAATTTCTTCTTCATCATAACCACTTTCACTTGTTACAATCATTTCAGCACCACAAGCAATCCCTGCATGAACTGCTAAATCACCACATCTTCTTCCCATAACTTCAAGAATTGTACATCTTTGATGAGAACCTGAAGTATCTCTTAATTTATCTAATGCATCTACAATTGTATTAAGTGCAGTATCAAAACCAATTGTAAAATCAGTATCTGGAATATCATTATCTATTGTTCCTGGAATACCTATACAATTAATTCCCATCTCTGTTAATTTTAAGGCACCATTATAACTTCCATCCCCACCAATAACAACCAATGCTTCCATACCAACTTTTTTCATTTGTTCAATAGCTTGTTTTCTCACTTCTGGATCTTTGAATTCTGGAAAACGTGCTGACTTTAAGAAAGTTCCACCAATATTAATAATATTACGTGTACTATGACTATCAAATTCAATAAATTCTCCTTCATATAATCCTTTATACCCTAATCTTACTCCATAAATCTTTATACCTTGATTTAAGCAAGTTCTAGTGACAGCACGAATAGCAGCATTCATACCAGGAGCATCTCCACCTGATGTTAAAACTCCAATACATTTTACCATTATTATTCTCTCCTCTCACTTTATTCTCATATAATAATACTATCATAAAATAGCGATATATTCTACACTTTTGTTACCATTCTATTACCTAATTCTTCCTCCGTCAAGCATTATTTCATTGCTTAACGCTTTCATTTTTGAAGTGATTGTATTTGCTCGTATCTCATCACCTTTTCTTATAGTATAGACCTTATTAAGTTCTTTATAACCATACATACTCGTAAAAAAAGTTGGTAAATGATTTAGCAATCTATAAGATAAAATTGTTAAAAGTATTTCATCTCTTGACCAAGGTGTTACATTTTCTTCACCTATTCCATCTAATAATAAATAATCAACTTTCATTAATCTTTCCATTGCATATTCATTATCTCCTGTTGAAAAACTTGCTTTCAAATCAATCAAATAAGTAGGAAAATGAATAAAACCAATTTCTTTTCCTTGTTTAGCTAAAGCATTCATTAATCCAGCTAATAAAGTTGTTTTTCCACATCTCATTTCACCATGCAAAAATAATCCTCTTTCTGTTGGTGTATCAATATAACTTAATATATGTTCTATAGTTCTTGACGTATTAGGCGATGCTGATGAATAATGATTTTTTATATTTTTTATAATATCTAAATTCTTCATATCTGTTAATAAAAGTTCATCATTAACATTTGTAATCACAAACTTTTCTAACAAAAGTCTTTTTTTCTCCCAAAGTTTTCCAAAAGAACAACTTTCAAGTTCTATAATTATTTCATTATCATAATAAGCCAATTTTTTTCTCATTCCAGGATTATCTTTAGGACAATGTTCTAATGATGAACAATTCATACACATTTTATAATCATCATTATAATCTAATAATTCAACCCAATAGTCTAACATTAAAGAGGTATCAATATGATTATCCTTAAAAAAATTTTGAATATGTTTTTCTTGACTTAAAGATAATAAACTCTCTTTTTTCATATTTGATATTTCAGGCGTTATCATAAAATCTCCTACTTTTTTCATAATTGTCCCTCCTCTAACTTATCTAATAATGAGAATAACTTTTCAGAATTTACTTCTGTTTGTTCTAATTTTTGTTCTTCTAAATGATCTTGATGAGATTCTTGATTATCTATATTTTCATTCATCAATTCATGATAAGCATCCATTGCTGTTTCAATATGTTTTCTTGCCCAAGATGACCCAATAGCTTCACAATATCTTTTAGATAAACGATTTTTATTTTTTCCTAAAACATATTCTATTAATACATTGACTACTGATGGTTTTAATCCTAATTGTACCATCAATGTTTCTATAATCATTAAATCATGAAAAACAGGTTCACTTCCTCCTTGTTTTTCCTTTAAAAGTTCATATGGTGTTATAGCATCTAAATATTGCATATGTAATACCAAAGGTGTTTGTTGTTGATTTTGTGTTTGATATTGTAAAGGTTGTTTATGATGAACTTCTTTAAGTGATGACATTGAATTAATATCACAATACTTTTGAATCTTATTTTTTAATAATTTTTTATCTAATTGGTTTGAACACATAGCTTCTTTGACCATACCAGCTAATGTTAAAGCATCAATTGAATAAACAGAGCCTAATTGAGCCATGTATTTTAAGTCATCCTTAGTTAATAAAGAACGAGGTATTTGATAATCTTGTAATCCTTTCATTAATAAATCCATATCATATAAAATATCTATATCTGAAACTTGTTTTTCTTTAAATTCTTTCATTTGAAGAACATGTGTAGTTTTATTTTTATGTTGTATTGTATAAACATCTGTAAATGAAGATGTTATATTTTCATATCCTGATAAATCTTCTTGTGATATTTTAAAATATTGAATTGTTTTTTGGAAATCATCTTGTGTTAAGGATTCTTGTAGTAATGATGATAAAATTTGATTTCTAAAAAAAGTTTTTAAAGTGAGTGGTGATTGGATAATAAAAATATACTGAGTTATATTATTTTCATGTCTCACATATGTTTTTAATAATCCGATAGCTTCTAAAGCTTTCAAATGCTTTTCTAAATCCATTAAACTTGATGAAAGAAAAGATACCAATCTTGATAATGATGATGGCTTTAAAAATCGACTCATTCGCTTTCCTTCAGTATAAAGCATCATATATGTACTTAAAGCATTTGTTCCAATTAATGGTTGATATAAATAATATAGTATATCATTTTGAACTTCATCTAATGGATAATGAAGTTCAACACGATATAAATCACTCATATATAATTTCATCTTTTATACTCCTTATAACCCTTTCTATTTCTATATATAATTCTTGATAATAAGAACGATTATCTATAATAAAATCTCCTAATTCTTTTTTCTTTTCAATAGAAATTTGTTGATTTATTAAATGTTGTGCTGCTTCTTTTGATATATGATTTCTTTGCATTAAACGATTTCTTTGTGTTTCTTCATCTACATAAACAACAATCACTTTATCACATAAAGATTCTAAATGAATTTCATATAATAGTGGAATATCTAAAAAAAGTAATTCATCTTGACATTCTTTAATTCCTTTTTTTAATTGTTCTATAACATATGGATGAATAATACTTTCTAATATCTGTTTTTTTTGCTTATCATTAAAAACAATCTCTCCTAATTTCTTACGATCAATATATCCATTATCCATAACACAATCAAATATTTCTTTCACATCTTCATAGCACTCTGTTCCTGGATTCAGTGCTTCTCTAGAAAGAATATCAGCATCTAAAACTTGATAACCATGTGTTATTAAATAACGAGAAACTGTACTTTTTCCAACTGCAATTGAACCTGTTAATCCAATAACTTTTACCATAACTCTTCCTCTTTTAATATCTCTTTTTCTGACAATGAGGACAATAGTATGTTCCTCTTTGATTTAACATTATTTTTTTGACTTCTCCTTGACATAATGGACATATTTTTTGACCATGTACATTTAATTGTAATTGAAACAATCCATGTATACCATTTGCATCAAAAGAATGAATAGTTGTTCCTCCTTGAGCAATAGCCTTATTTAATACATCTATTGAAATTCTTCGCAATTCATCTACTCTTTTTTTAGATAAACGGCTTGATTTTGTACGTGGATCTATTTTCATAGCAAAACAAATCTCATTAGCATAAATATTACCTATACCACACATAATTGTTTGGTTTAAAAGGGCTGTTTTAATTGGTAATGAAGTCTGATGTAATAATTGATAAAGTTCCTCTGTTTCAATATCAAAAGGCTCTTTCCCAAGTTTTTTAAGTGGTAATTGTTGACGATATGTTTTTTTATCAACAAGTTGCATTCTACCAAATTTACGTGTATCAATATATCTTAAATCTTCATTTTCCAGATGAAAAGCAACATGAGTATGTTTATCTGATGGTATATCTTTAGATAAAATATGATATTTCCCTTCCATTCTTAAATGAGATACAAAAGCAACATCATCAAGTATAAAAATCAAATATTTTCCTATTCTTTCTATTTCTTGTATTGTTTGATGAGTAACTGCATTTATAAATTCTTGTGTATCTCCCTCAATAATCTTCTCATAAAAAACATCTACACCCTCTATTGTTTGATTTAAAACAAATTGTCTTAATGTTTGTCTAACAGTTTCTACTTCTGGTAATTCTGGCATTTTTTCACCTACTTTAAATCATACCAATTTTTAGCATATGTTCCTTCAACTTTTAAAGGAACTTTCATTTGAAATGCACTTTCCATTGCCGATTGAATAATGATCATCATTTCTTCTAATTCCTCTTTAACAACATCAAAAATCAACTCATCATGCACTTGTAAAATCATTTGAGATTTTAATTGTCTTTCTTTCATTACTTTATCAACTTGAATCATTGCAAGTTTTAAAATATCAGCTCCACTTCCTTGAATTGGAGAATTCATCGCAAAACGTTTCGCTTGTTCTCTAACCTTAAAATTTTTATCATTTATTGTTGTAATATAACGTTTTCTATTTAAAACAGTTGATACATAGCCATTTTTCTTACAATTTTCAATAATATTATCCATAAATATCTTGATTTCAGGATATTCTTCAAAATATCTTTGAATAAAAGTACGTGCTTCTTTTAAAGATACTCCAATTTGCTTAGATAATCTAAATTCTCCCATACCATAAATAATTCCAAAGTTAACAGCCTTTGCTTGTCTACGCATATCACTTGTTACATCTTCATCTTTTATTTTAAATACCAAAGCAGCAGTATGAGTATGGATATCTTTATCTTCTAAAAATGCTTCTATTAATGAATGAACATTTGCTAAATGAGCAAGAATACGCAATTCTATTTGTGAATAGTCAAAGGAAATTAAATAGTCATGACTTGCTACAAACGCTTTTCTAATCAATTTTCCTTCTTCTTGACGAACTGGAATATTTTGAAGATTTGGATCAATAGAAGATAATCTTCCTGTTTGTGTAAGTGCTTGATTAAAAATAGTATGGATTTTTCCATCTGGAAAAACTTGATCTTGTAATCCTTTTACATATGTTGATGTTAATTTTGTTAACATACGATATTGAATAACTAATGGAATAATTGGATGTAAGTCTTCAATTGTTTCTAAAATATCTTGTGATGTTGAATATCCATTCTTAGTTTTTTTACCATTTGGTAATTGAAGTTTATCAAATAAAATTTCACCTAATTGTTTTGGTGATGCAATATTAAATGTTTCACCAGCTAACATATATATATCTTCTTCAATATTTTTGATTTGTTGTTCAAAAGAAATTTCCATTTCTTTTAATACATCTGTATCTAATTTTGCTCCTACATACTCCATTTGAGCTAATATATATGTAATAGGCATTTCAATATCTTGATATAAGTCATATTGTTCTTCTTTTTTTAATCTTTTAATTGCTTCTTCTTTTAATTCATAAATCGCTTTTGCTTTAGCAACTGTATGTTTTGCTAATATATCAATATCTGGTATATGTTTTTTAGCCCCTTTACCAAAAACTTCTTCTTCATATTGTAAAGAAGTATAATCATAATAATCACAAATATATTTTATTTCATCTTTTAAACTTGGATTCAGAATATAAGAAGCCAGTTGTAAGTCAAAATCCATACCTTGAATATCAATGCCATTCCATTTGGCTGATAAAATTTGACTTTTGATATTATAACTATATTTATGATATTGAGCATTAGAAAGATAATCTAAAAATCCTTGATCCTTTTGAGCATCTTCAAATGAAATATAAAAAGCTTGTGTTGAATTATAAACTGCATAACCTAAAACAATAGACTTATGATAATTTGCATCATATATAGCCCCTAATACACTACTATCTTGTGTAATCTTTGGCATTTGATGAACAACTTGATAATCAAAATCAATCTGTTGTGATTGTCTTGATTCTAATGATATTCTTTTTAATAAAGAATTCATATCATATTTTTGATAAAAAGATTTTAATTTATCAAAATCATAACCAGTATACTGACAATCATCAATATCTATTTCAATAGGAACATCTCTTAAAATAGTTGCAATTTGCTTAGATTGAATACCTATTTCAATATTCTCTCTAATTTTTTCTCCCATTTTTCCTTTTAATTCATCAATATGATCTTTTAAATTTTCAATTGTTTCATATTGGTGTAATAATTTCAATGCTGTCTTTTCTCCAACTCCTTTAATACCAGGAATATTATCAGCACTATCACCCATTAATCCTAATAGATCTCTCATTTGATCTGGTTTGATTGCATATTTTTCATAAAAAGATTCTGGAGTAATGATGTCATCACTTTTTGTTTTGGTATTTCTCTTATATACAAAAATATGTTCATCAACTAATTGCATCATATCTTTATCACCAGTCATAATAGAAACTTGATATCCATTATGAGCTGCATGAGTTGCAATTGTTCCTATAATATCATCACCCTCATATCCCTCTAATTCATAATAAAGAATCTGATGAGCATCTAAAAATTCTCTAACCATTGCAAATTGACATTTTAATTCATCTGGAGTTTCTTTTCTTGTTGCTTTATATTCTTGCAACATTTCACTTCTAAAAGTCTTTCCTTTTGCATCAAAGGCAACTAAAATAGCAGCAGGATTTTTCTTAATAACATTTTCTAATCTATTTGCAAAACCAAATACTGCATTTGTTGGAATACCTTCTTTATTAACCATTAAATTTCCCATTGATGCTGTTGCAAAATAACAACTAAACAACCAATAATTTCCATCTATCAAAATTAATTCTTTCATATTTACCTCACTATTCTATAACTCTTGCTTTATCTACAATTATAGATAATTTATCTTTTAAATCAACCTTACCATGAATTAAACAAATATTTCCTTTTTTTAATGCTATTGCAACACTTTTAAAACGTGAAGCAAAAACAACACCATCTACACTACCTGATTCATCAAATCCTTCTATAAAACACATTTCATTTCCTTTACGATCTGTTATATTTTTTACTCTTTGTAATTGAATAATGATATTAACGTTTTGACCTACCCAATCATATAATGATGAAACATTTACATATTGAATTTTTAATTTGTCTTTCATTAATTCAATAGGATGCATAGATAAATATATACCTAAAACATTCTTTTCTTGATTTAATTTATCAATAGGGGAATCTTTATAAATTGTTAAAATTGGTTTTTCCTCTATATTTAAACTATTTCTAAAATTTCCATAATCACTCATCATATCTAAGTTTTTTTTGATGGTAGAACGTGATAATTCAAATTCATCAAAAGCACCAGCATCAATTAATGATTCTATCATCTTTTTAGATAACTTTGATTCATCCATACGAATCATAAAATCAAAAATATCTAAAAACAATCCTTTTTTTCTTTCATCAACAATAGCTTTATATCCAGCATATCCAACGTTTTTAATAGCTAATAAAGAATATCGAATATGTCCATTTTCCACCATAAAACGTTCTGTTGAATAATTAACAGAAGGAGGTAAAATTTTCACATGATAGGCTTTACACTCTTGGATACAATGAAGTTTTGTTGTATCACTTGACAATTCATTAGATAAAATAGCAGCAAAGAAATATAAAGGATAATTAGCCTTTAAGTAAGCTAACTGATAAGCAACATATCCATAAGCAACACTATGTGATTTATTAAATCCATAATTTGCAAACTTTTCAATTAAATTATATAATTCTTCAGCTTTTTGTTGTTGATAACCATTATGTATACAACCTGCAATAAATTCTTCTCGCATAGAAGCCATTAACTTTGTTTCTTTCTTAGAAACTGCTTTCCTTAAAATATCAGCCTTTCCTAATGAAAATCCTGCAATCTTTTGAGCAATTTGCATAATTTGTTCTTGATAAATCATAATTCCATATGTCGAACGAAGAATAGGCTCTACTTCTGGTAAGGGATATGTTATTTTTTCTTGATGATTTCTTCTTTTTAAATAAATAGGTATATTTTCCATAGGTCCAGGTCGATACAAAGCAATGGCAGCAACTATATCATCAAATTGTGATGGTTTCATTTGTCTTAATAAATTTCTCATACCTTGAGATTCTAATTGAAAAACTCCAAAAGTATCTGCTCTTGATATTAAATCATAAACCTTTTGGTTATCTAAAGGAATATTATTCATTTGTATAGAAAAGTCTGTTTCTCTTTCAATATCCTTACAAATATAATCAATCATTGTTAAATTCTTTAAACCTAAAAAATCCATTTTTAATAATCCTACTTTTTCAATATAATCTTTAGAATATTGTGTCATCAATGTTGAGGTTGGTCCTTTAACTAATGGAACAACATCATGTAATGGCTCTTTAGATAAAATAACACCTGCTGCATGTGTAGAAATATTACGTGGTAAATGTTCGATAATACTCATTGCAGGAATAATTTTTCTTAAAGTAGAATCTTGATTAACTAATGATTGAAATTGAGCTGATGTTTGATACATTTGTGTAATTGTTTTTTTGTGTTTAGGATGTGTTGGAACCATTTTAGCGATCATTTCTAATTTGGCTAATGGAATTCCCATTACTTTTCCCATTTCTTTAATAGCAACACGTGGTCCATATGTATTAAATGTAATAATTTGAGCAGCATGATCTTGCCCGTATTTTTGAATAACATATTCAATAACTTCATCACGTCGATTATCTTGAAAATCTATATCTATATCTGGCATAGATACACGCTCAGGATTTAAAAATCTTTCAAACAGAAGATCATATTTCAGTGGATCTACTCCTGTAATTCCTAAAACATATGCAACAAGACTTCCTGCTGCACTCCCTCTTCCAGGCCCTACTTGGATTTTATTAACCTTAGCAAATCTTACATAATCCCAAACAATCAAAAAATAATCATCAAATCCCATTTGATGAATCATTTTTAATTCATACTGTAATCTTTGAATATATTTTTGAGGAATAGAAAGTCCTTGAAATCTCTTTTTTAAACCTAATTGGCAAAGACTTCTCAAATAATCACTTGCTTTTCCGCCATGAGGAACTGGATATGCAGGTAAATGTCGTTGATTTAATGGAATGGTTGCTTTACAACTTAAAACAACTTTTTTTGTTTCTTCTATAATTTCTTGAGAAAATAAATGCGACATTTCTTCCTCAGTCTTTAAATATTTTTCCTCTGTTATAGGTTGATATTTATTATCTAAAACTGTTCCTTGATGAGCTGCTTGCATTAAATCTAATGCTAAAGCTTCTGATTTTTTTAAGTAACTAACTTCATTAGAACATACAACTTTAATTTGTAAATATCTAGCTAAAGATAATAATCTTTGATTCAATGTTTCTTGAAGTTTAATATGATGATTTTGAATCATAATATAATAATTATCTTGAAAAAGCTCTTTTAATAATTTTAAATATTTGATAGCTTCTTCTTCCATCTCTTTTGCTACTAATCTTTCTATAATTCCTTCCATAGATGCTGACATCACATAAAGATGTTTTTGATAAGAAGATAAACGTTTTAAATCAATACATCTCTCTTCATGAATATTAATATCACAATTAATTTTAACTAAATCAAAATATCCTATATCATCTTTAGCTAATAAAAGAAATGGGTAGATTTCTTCTTGAATTTTAACACTTGCTTCCATCCCAAAAATAGGTTTAATTCCTTTTTTTAAGCAAGCTTCACTAAACTCTAAAGCTCCAAACATATTATTTTTATCTGTTAAGGCAAGTGCTTCTATATGTTTTTGACTAGCATTTTCAACTAAATCTTTGATAAGAATTGTACTATTTTGAAAGCTAAAAGAACTTATAACTTGTAAATGTCCAAACACATAACTCGCCTCCTTATTTTATATATTATAGCAAAATTTATGCCTATAAGATACAATGAATATAAAATATTCATATATATTTTTATCCTCTTTTTGATTATAAAAACATCTATCTTAACAAAGATAGATATTTTTTAATCATTATATACTA
Organism: uncultured Erysipelotrichaceae bacterium; assembly: GCA_910588075.1. GTDB lineage: Bacteria > Bacillota_I > Bacilli_A > Erysipelotrichales > Coprobacillaceae > MGBC163490. The sequence goes on from CAJUOS010000029.1 coordinate 14,359, forward strand.
TGCTTATAAAATACAATGAAAAGAAAATAAAATAAGCATAACAGCAATATACAAACAAAAGATAACATAAATCAGTTGTAATAAATAAACAACTTCAATACTCATAATCCATAATCTATAAAAATATAACCCAATTAAATAAAAGTGATATTGAAGTTGGATAACTCTAAAACACTTTTGATTAAGAATAATAATAATACTTAATAATACAGCAAATAAATGAAATGGAATAATCCATTGATGGCAAACTAATTGTAATATTAATAAAATAGCACAAAATAATTGTAATTTCTTTATTCTTTGAATCATCATAGATAAATCACCTATTCTATTCTATGAAAAAGTGATAAAAAAATACAACAATAGATAAAAAAATAAACTCAAGTATAACTTGAATTTACTTTTCTAATAATATATCTCCATTTGTTTCTATAATTTCTTTATAACGATAATAAGAATTCTTAATCTTTCTTTCTAAAGTTCCTGTTCCATCATTGAAACGATCAACATATATAAAACCATATCTTTTCTTCATTTCTCCTGTTCCAGCAGAAACAACATCAATTGGTCCCCAATAAAGATATCCCATTACATCAACACCATCTAAAATAGCTTCATGAACATATTGAAGATGTTCTTCAACATATTTCATTCGATCAGGATCATCAATAGTTCCACTAGCATCTATTTTTTCATCTAATCCAATACCATTTTCAACAATGAAAAGAGGTAAATGATAACGATCATATAAAATATTTAAAACATATCTTATCCCTTTAGGATCAATTGGCCAGCACCAAGGTTCTGGTGAACATCCTGTTAAATATGGATTTTCTTTTCCAATTAAACCACCAGTATCTCCACTTAATGAATCCTTACCATCATATGTAGAAGAACGATAATAACTCAACGAAAAATATGCTACTGTATTTTCTTTGATTAAGCGTAATTCTTCATCATTCATTTGAGGTTCACAATCATGCTCGCGCCATACACGTTTCACATAACCTGGAATTTCACCCAAACAAAAAGGATCACCAAAATAAAAATGAGACATTCTTATTGCATTATAGGCTCCAAAAACATTATCAGGATCACAATTATATGGATAAGTCGCTACTGAAGAAGATGTTAACATACACCCTACTCTAGCATTCAAATCAATTGCTTTACATAATTTAACAGTCCAAGCATTAGCAACACAAATATGATAATATCCTTGCCATTTATCTTTTTCAGTTGTAGAACCAATAGGATCATTTTTATCTTTAGGATTTAAAGTTAAAACTCCTCCAGCAACCAAAGGATTTCTCATCATATTATTAACTTCATTAAAAGTTAACCAATATTTGACTTTTCCCTTATAACGTTCAAAAACAGTTGTTACATAACGTTTCCAAAAATCAATCAATTGATGATTTGACCACCCTCCATACTCTGTTAATAAATGTAATGGTGTTTCATAATGACTTAACGTTATGACTGGTTCCATTCCTAATTCTAACATTGTTTCAATAAGTTCATCATAATATGCCAATCCTGCTTCATTAGGTTGTTCTTCATCTCCATTAGGAAAAATTCTCCCCCATGCTATTGATGTTCTAAAACAATTAAAACCCATTCCTGCCATTAATTCTAAATCTTCTTTATAACGATGATAAAAGTCAATACCTTCATGACTTAAATATTTTTTCTGAGAATCTAAAGCCATTTCCCATTTATTTGTTTCATCATTCCATTTCAAACCAGGATCCTTTGATCCAATTCCTACCATAATATCTGTTACATTAGGAGCTTTTCCATCTTCTAACCATGCACCTTCACATTGATTAGCAGCTACTGCTCCACCCCATAAAAAATTTTTTGGAAAACTCATTATTATTCCTCCTTTTTTTTATTATAAAATGGATTTATTAAGGATAGTTTTTATTTTCAATTTTTGAAAGAAAAAAGTGAGTATTTCTACTCACATTCCTTTAATGCTAATGCTAATTGATGAGGACAAGATGTTGGTTTCGAACCACAACGAATACTTTCTAATCGTTCAATAATTTCTTCTTTTTTCATTCCTTCTGCCAATTGAGCAACACCTTGTGTATTTCCAGAACATCCACCTAAAAACTTTATATTTCTTACAATTCCATCTTCTACGTCAAAATCAATACGTGCAGCACATGTTCCCTTTGTCTTATAACTGTAATGCATCATTTTTCCTCCTACTTTAATCTTTCTTTTTCAATAACATAAAGATTGTTTCCATCTTTCAAACCATTTGAATAACGAATTTTTCCATCTTCTAATAACCAAATAGCCTCTACACCATCTAATGAATTAACAAGTTTTAAGCCATCTTCATACTTCATCAAAAAGACTGCTGAACTCAGAAAATCAGCATAACCACTATCCTCTGTAATAATACTAACACTTCTGAAATGAATAGCAGGATATAATGTATCAGGATCAATCAAATGATGATATTTCACACCATTTTTATCTTTATAAAATCTTTGATAATCCCCACTTGTTACAATGGATTCTCCTTGTACAACAAGAACAGCTTCATTTTCAGAACCATCTTCATGAGCAAAATTCCCATCTTGTGGTGATTGTATTCCTATACAATATTTATCTTGACAATCATTAAGATAAAAATCGCCTTCCTTAGTTATTTTTCTTTGACCATAACTTGCTACATTTCCACCACCACTCAAAAGAAAATTATCAACACCTTTATTGATAAGTTGCTGTTTAACCAATTCAATAGCATATCCCTTTGCTGTTGCACCTAAATCTATGGATACATCTTTATCAGTAATATACACTGTTTTCTTTTCATTATCAATCTTTATACTTTGAATATCAGTATGTTGATTAGCTTTCTTCAACTGCGTATAAGAAGGTACTTCACCAACTCCATCCTGACTTTCTGCATTTTCTCGATAACGATGCCATATATCAATAACACTTCCAAAAGCAATATTCACTTTTGAAGATATCTCTTTATGTCTTTTTATAGAAATTTCCAATAAATCAATAAGTGGTTGATCAACTTTAACAACCTTTTTTCCTGCATTCTTATTAATTGTATAAACATTATTAAGTTGTTCATATGAACTATACTTATCAAATAATTGATCATAATACTCTAACTTTTCTTCTATCATTTGACATTGTTCATCAAATTCCTTTTCATCATGTGCATATGTAATATATGTTGTTACAGTATCAAAAGGTCCAACAATATTTTTAGAAAAATATTGATAAGAATCTTGACAACCAGTTATCAATAAAAAAGAAAAAGATAAACAAATTTTTAATATTTTCTTCATTTTTATCACCGTTCTTTATTATATCAAAAAAATAAAAAAAAACCATGAATAAATTCACAGTTTTTTCTTTGTTTCATTTTCCTTGATTAGTGTAAATCTCCTAATGCACTTTCAACAGTTGCTAAGAAAGCATCAATAGTGATAGTACATCCAGCAGCTAAATCAGTTCCTTTTTTAGGAGCTTTTCCACCATGATAATCTTCAACTTCAATAGCTTTTACTTCATCTAAAGTCTTACCATTAATTGCAGTTTCAAAAGCAGCAGCTTGTTCAAACCATTCTTTTTGGATTGGTGAAGCTTTTTTCATATCATATTTTTCTTTTCTTTCAAATTTAGTTTCAAGAACACCTTCATAAATTTGTGCTACATCTACTTTTGAATAAACGATTTTTCCATCAGCATCAGTAGCAACTAAAGCTAAGTTAGTATTTAATTGTTTTTTCTCAGCATCATTAGCCATTAAACGTCCTAAACCAACTTTATCAGCTTCTACTTCAACAGCATTATCACATGCTTTTTTAACAGCAGCTTGGAATTCACCAATGTTCATTGTACAACCAGCAGCTAAATCAGAACCAGCTTTTGGTACAGCATCATGATGTTCATCTTTCTTTTCAGTTTCAATAGCTACAACTTCATCAGCAGTTTTTCCAGTACAATGTTGTTCAAAAGCAGCGATTTGTTCATACCATTCTTTTTGAATTCCTGAAGCTTTTTTCATATCATATTTTTCTTTAAGTTGTTTTTTAGTTTCAGTTTTTGCTTTAGCTTCGTCACCTGGAGTAGATTGAGCAACGTCTACATCAACGTAAACAATTTTTCCATCTCCATCTAATCCTACAGCAGCAAATGTTGTGTTTACTTGTCCATCATCGCTTAATGAACTTACAACTCCTAACCCAACTTTTGCGTAAGTAGATGATTTTCCACATCCAACAAGTGCAGTAGCAACTAATGCAGAAGCTGCTAAAACTTTCATAAATTTGTTCATAAAAATCTCCTTCCCATATATCATTTTTGAACTACCATTATTATATCTTGAAAGCACTTCAATATCAAGAAATTTATACATAAAAAACCCATATTTTTATTTATTAAATATCAAACAATATTTTATAAATAAAAAATATTTCGATAAATTCATTCTTTTTTATTATTATAATAAAACTGTTCATTTTACAAAAAAAGAAAGATTTCTCAATCTTTCTTAAATCTTTCTTCATTTTCTTCAATACATAAACGTATTTTTTCCTGAACAAGTTGTGCAACCTCTGTACTATTCATATCTTTATATTCATCATAATAAAGAGGTTTCAAATAATGAATTTGTGTATCAACAGGAGCAATTGTATTATTATCAAAGACTTTATAGCAATCTATTAAAGCTACTGGAACAATAGGTTTTTGTGCATCCATAACCGTTTTAAAAGTTCCACCTTTAAACTCTAACATTTGATTTTGTTTTCTACATCTTGTTCCTTCAGGAAAAATAACAAAGTTTCTTCCTGCTTTCATTTCCTTTGTAACTTGTCTAATAATTTTTACAGAAGCTCTCAAATTCGAACGATCCATAGCAAAAAACTCAATCATTTTTAATACATTTTTTAAAACAAACACATCCATCAATTCTTTTTTCACAATTGCTTTAAAAGGCTTTTGATGTGTTTCAAATAAAATTAATGCATCAAAAAGTCCTTGATGATTAGGTGCTATTAAATAGCCTTGTTCCTCTGGTAAATTCTCTATGCCATAACAATGTATCTTTACTCTTGATTTTTGATTAATCTTACAAATAAAGTTTTGAGCATAATGAAATCTTTCTTCAAAAGAAGTTGTATCAAGATGCTTATTATAATAACGAATTTTCCATAACCAACCAGGTATTCTATATATTAATCTTATGACTAAAAATATAATTCTTTTCATTATCTATCCCCTTTGATATATTTGTAAATCAAATGTTTGAAATGGTTTTGTTTCTTTAAGTACATATCCAAAACTATCAAAATCTGGAAAATATGTTTCACCTTCATGTTTCCCAGGAATTCTAGAAATAAGCAACTGATCAGCAAGTGGTAAACATTGTTTATAAATAGATGCTCCTCCAGAAATAAATAAATCTTCATCTTTTTCTCTATATTCTTTTATTACATCTTCCAAAGATGTTCTTACTTCTACTCTATCATCATCAAAGGACTCAAATGAAACAACAATTGTTTTCCTATTTGGAAGTGGTCTTCCAATAGCTTTATATGTTGTATATCCCATTAAAATTGTTTTATGAATTGTTGTTTCCTTAAAATGATTCAAATCTTCCTTATTATTCCAAGGCATTCCATTAAAAGAATCCTTTTTCCCAATTAATTGCTCATCATCCATTGCAACAATAATACTAATCATTAGACACTCACCTTTCCAATCAATCTTTCATGACATTGATAATTTTCTATTTTGATATCTTCTATTTGAAAATCATATATAGATTTTACATCTTTATTCAATACCAATTGACACATTGGTAAAGGTTCTCTTGAAATCTGTTCCTTCACAACATCAAAATGATCTTTATAAATATGTGCATCTCCAATAGTATGTATAAATTCCTTAGCCTCATAACCACAAACTTGAGCAAGCATTGCTGTAAATAAAGCATACGATGCAATATTGAATGGAACACCTAAAAATGTATCTGCACTTCTTTGATACAACTGACAAGACAAATATTTTTTATCATTAGAAACATAAAATTGCAAAAAAGCATGACATGGTGGTAATGCCATTTTATCCACCTCTACTGGATTCCAAGCAGAAATAATATGACGTCTTGAAAAAGGATTATTTTTTAAAGAATCAACAAGTTTAGCAACTTGGTCAACTCCTTCACCATTAAAATCTCTCCATTGTTTTCCATAAACAGGACCTAATTCTCCATATTTTAAAACAAAAGGATCATCTGCTGGTAATTCCTTGATTTTATTAACAAATTCATCTAATGATTCACCTTGAAAATCTTGTGATTTTTTAAAGTTTTCATATGGCCATTCATTCCAAATTTTAACCTTTCTATCTACAAGATATTTGATATTTGTATCCCCTTTAATAAACCAAAGTAATTCCTCAGCAATAGGTCTTAAAAACATTTTCTTTGTTGTCATTAAAGGAAATCCTTTTCTTAAATCATAACGTGTTTGATATCCAAAAACTGATCTTGTTCCTGTTCCAGTACGATCATCTCTATCTTCACCATTCTCTAAAATATATTGACACATATCTAAATATTGTTTCATTCTTTTCACCTCTTTGTTTATTATATAGGATATTTATAAAAATGCAAAGTAAAGATACTGTTTTCTCTTTCTCAATCAAAATAAAAATCAAGGATAACCTTGATTCCTATTGATACATTTTACCCATTATTTTTTACTATCTTGACAACTACATTGAATTCTATATCTTTCCATCATTTCCTTAAAAATTTCACCATTTGTTGGTGGAGTATATGTAATAGCATTAGCCCCAGCAAGAATAACCTCTCGAATTGTATCATCATTAGGTCCACCAGTTGCTATTATTGGGAAATATTTATCAATTTTTCTTAATGCTTTGACTATTTCGACTGTCTTTTTTCCACCAGAAACATTCACTATACTAGCTCCTGAATGTAACATTCTTTCTTCTAATGGTTCATCTAATGAAACAATTGTCAAAACAATAGGAATATCAATAATTTCAGCAAGTTCTTGGACAAACTTTGTCTTTGTAGGAGCATTTAAAACAACTGCTGTTGCTCCATTTAACTCGGCATCTAAAGCAATTTTAGATACGCGTGGTCCTGATGTTGTTCCACCACCAACACCAGCAAAAACTGGTTTTTGAGAAACTTCAATAATAGATTTTGTTATTTGTAAAGTAGGTGTAAATGGATAAACAGCAATCACTGCATCAGCATTACAATTAGCAATAACAGCAACATCTGTTGAAAATACTAATGATTTAATTCTCCTCCCATTCACAACAATTCCTGAAACATCATATATACATTCAGGCACTCTCACAATATGTCTTAATTTTGAATCAATAAAGGGCATTTGTTTTGCCATAATCATCACATCCTTGTTTTAAGGATAACATTCAATTATGAATTCATTGTGAAGAAATGATACAATGCACCTAATAAATTTGCTTCATTATGATATTGACAAGTACATACAACTGGCTTTATTTTCGCATGTTGGAAACAATCAAAAATAACTTCTAGTCTTTGATTAACTTCATCAAGTAAATCATCTCTTACACTGATAGCTCCACCTATGATAATTTTTTGTGGATCATAAGCATATTGTAAATTATAAATACCATTAGCTAATGTATAATAAAATTTATCTACTGCTTTTTCATAAACTTCATTTTCATGATAATGATCAAAAATATCTTTTCCATTCAAAGTGGAAGGATCTACATTCAATTCTTTTGCTACACTTCTAACAACAGCCACAGTAGAACCAATATCAGACCATGTTTTCATAGCCTTTGTTTCAAAATCAAATTCAGCAATCATATATCCAAATTCTCCACCATGCAAATGTTTTCCTTTATGAATATGACGATTTTTAACGACTGCCCCACCAATTCCTGTTCCACTCACAATAAAACAGCAATCTTCAACATCACTTGCTGAACCTTTCCATACCTCTGCTAAAGCAGCACAATTTGCATCATTTTCTAATTCAACACGAACTCCCAATAATGTTTCTAAATCTTTTTTTATATGAGGTCCATGGATATAATCAAGGGCACTAGAACCACCAATAATTCCTTGTTCACTATCAACTGCCCCTGGCATACTGAGTGCCAATCCTTTTAATTCATATTGCTGAAATGAATCAAAACATAATTTGATTTCTTCATACATTTTTTCTAAAGTTTTTGGAGTTTTGATTGATTGAGTATCAATAAATTCTCCCTCTTGACTTAAAACTGCACATTTCATAGATGTTCCACCTACATCTATACCTAAATAATAATTCATCATGCCTACCTCCTTTCTTTTATTATAAAAGAATGATAAAAATAAAAAAAGTTTTTTTCAAACTTTCACAAGAATTTCATATATTTTTTATAGAATAGAGATAGGTGATAAATACTAACCTCATTTATCATCTAGAATTCAATCCTTTTCCTCTATATCAAAGGATAACAGGTACAAGAATAATTCTTGTACCTATTTATTTAATATAATAGAAATGATTTGATTAATAACTTCATCTATTGATGTTTGATTTTCAATTCGATAATCACAAGCTTGAAGATATAAAGTATGTCTTTCATGATATAACTGATATAATTTTTCAGGACCATCTTTTAACAATGGACGAGAAGCAGTATCTATATCTTGAAGAATGTTCTCAATGGGACGATCTAAATAAAAAATAATTCCATTATTTTTCAATACTTTTATATTTTGAGGATTCTTTATTACTCCTCCCCCTGTTGAAACAATATATCCATCTAACTGAGATATATCTTGACAACATACATGTTCTCTTTCTCTAAAATAATCCTCAGAAATATCAAACATTTCTGCTATTGTCATTTGATATTTATGTTCAAGATATTCATCTATATCAATAACAGGACGATTTAAAACTTCAGATAATTTTTTAGATATTGTTGTCTTGCCACATCCCATCATTCCAATTAAAATAATATTTTTCATATAACTCCTATTTCTTCACATAGTTTCCTAATACTCTTAATGTACTTGTATGTGCCTTCATATCTTCTAATGCTAATAATATATTTTGATTTTCTAAATTACCTTCAAAATCAACATAAAAATAATATTCCCAAGGTGTATCTATTAACGGTCTTGATTCAATACGTAACATATTTATTTGATGATCATTAATCACTTTCATTACTTGATAAAGAGAACCTACTTTATGAGAAAGTGTAAATACAACACTTACACATGTTGCATCTTTCACTTTTACTAATTGTTTTGTAAAAACAATAAAACGTGTTGCATTACTTTTCACATTTTGAATATTCTCTTCCAAAATATCTAAACCATATAAATCAGCTGCTTTCTTTGAAGCAATTGCTGCAAAATGATGATTATGTTCTTGAGCTACATATTGAGCAGAAACAGCAGTATTAACATATTCATGTGTTTGTATTTGTGGGAATTGACTTAAAAATTGTGTACATTGAAGAATTCCTTGTGGATGAGAATAAACATCTGTAATCTCTTCAATCTTTGTTCCTTTTATCCCCAATAAATGTTGAGAAATAGAAAGGCTCTGCTCGCCTACTATAAAAAAACCATAATCTCTAATCAAATCATAATTATCATTAATAGCTCCAGTTGATGAATTTTCTAAAGGAACAACTCCATAATCAATATCACCTTTTTGTAATGCTTTAAAAACATCTTCAAATTGTTGAAAATTCTTTCGCTTTGTTTCTACTCCAAAATAACTTTCTAAAGCATGTTCTGAAAAAGAACCAGAAACACCTTGAAATCCAACTATCACATTTTGAAAATGAGGTTCTTTTAAATCATAAGATGAATGAATAGGAATATGTGTAGCTTGATATGATTTTGATATATTCATCATATCTTGAATATAAATTTCAGCATATTTTTTTAGTTTTAAATTTTGAATACGATTAACATTTTTTTCAATAACCTGTTTTTCCCTCTCGGATTGAAAAATAGGCATATTATGTTCTAATTTATATAAAACAACATCTTTAGCTACATCCATTCTTTGTTCAAATAATTCAATCATTTGTTGATCAATTTCATCTATTTCTTTTCTACATTGTTTTAAATCTTTCATTATTGATTCATCATATCCAAGATACCTAATGCAACCATTGATTCAACAACAACAACGGCTCTAGGTACAATACAAGGATCATGCCTTCCTGTTATATTTAATTCTACATTTTCTTGTGTTTTCACATTAATCGTTTCTTGTGTTTGTGAAATAGAGGGTGTTGGTTTTATTCCCACAGTGAGAACAATAGGCATACCATTACTAATACCACCAATAATACCTCCATTATGATTTGTTTTTGTTTTTACTTGCCCTTCATCAAAATAATAACAATCATTACTTTGATGACCATATAACTTCGTAATATCTTCCCCTAAACCAAAACTTACACTTTTGACAGCTGGAATACTAAACAATAAAGAAGATAGATGAGATTCTATGGAATCAAAGAAAGGATTTCCTAAACCTGCTGGTACATTTAAAACCATACATTCAATTGTTCCTCCAACTGAATCTTGGTTCATTCTTGCTTTTTCTATTTCTGTTTGCATCTTTTCAAAAATATCCTTATTCAAAGTTGGATATTGTTGCTTCAATAAATCATCCATTTCCTCATGACTCATATGAATAGGAAAACGTTTATCCTTTATATCTTTAATACTTTGGATATGTGCTCCAATAACAATTCCTTTTTGTCTTAGAATTTGTCTTGCTATACTTCCTGCAAAAACAATAGGTGCAGTTAATCTGCCAGAAAAATGTCCTCCCCCTCTTACATCATGAAAACCTTTATATTTAATATATGCAGGATAATCACTATGTCCTGGTCGCATACATTCTTTTAATAATGAATAATCTTTTGAATGTTGATTACTATTATAAATCATCGCACATAATGGCGCTCCTGTTGTTATTCCATCTAACACACCACTCATTATATGTACTTCATCAGTTTCTTTACGAGGTGTAGACATTTTATTTTGCCCTGGTGCACGTCGTTTCATATTTTTTTGAATATCTTCCATATCTAATTTTATGCCTGCTGGTAAATGACCAATAACAATTCCAATAGCTTGTCCATGACTTTCACCAAAAATAGATAATTCTATATTAGTCCCCCATGTTGAACTCATCAAAATCACCTCCTAAACTTTCAAAATGCTCCCAAAAACTTGGATAAGATTTTTGAACACATTCTTTTTGATCAATAACAACAACATCTTCACATATTGTAGATGCAATAGCCTCCATCATCGCCATACGATGATCATTATAAGAAGAAACCATTCCTCCTTGAAGTGAAGAAACACCTTGAATAATCATTGAATCTTCTTTTTCCATAGCTATTCCACCTAATTGATTAATCACTTCTACTGTTGCTTTTAAACGATCACACTCTTTAATACGTAAACGTTCTATATTCACAATTTGACTTACTCCTTGACTCAATGCACATGCTAAAGCAACCACAGGAATAATATCAGGGCATTGTGATCCATCAATAATTACAGCATTTAAAACACTTGGATACATCTTATATCCCCCATCACATGGAGTTAAACAACATCCCATTTGTTCTAGTATATGAACAACTTCTTTATCTCCCTGCTGTGTCTTTAAGTTTAATCCCTTTATATGAATATCATTTCCTAATGCTCCAGCAACCAAATAAAAAGCGGCTTGTGAAAAATCTGCTTCAACACTATAATCACAAGGTTTATAGTGTTGGCACCCTTGAATTATAAATTCTTGATAATCATGATTAATAATTTTAATACCATATTGATTTAACATTTGTATAGTTAAATCAATATATCCCTTTGATTGAAGAGGTGATGTTATTTTTATTTTAGAATCATTTTCCATTAATGGTAAAGCAAATAATAAACCACTAATAAATTGTGAGGATACATGACCAGGTATTTCAAATTCTCCACCTTTTAATTGTCCTCTAATATATAAATCTAAAACATTTTCACGATATAAATAACTAATATTTTGTTGATCAAATATATGATAATAAACATCTAAGGGACGTTTACCTAAACGCCCTTCTCCCCTAAAATGAACATTTGCATTATAAACAATAGAAATAGGAACAATAAATCTTAAAGTTGAACCAGATTCACAACAATCAATTTCACAATTATTTCTAAAGAATGTCGTTGTTCCATCTATTTCTAAATAATCATCATATTGAAAAATCATTGTTCCTAGTTCTTTCATCGCTGAAATTGTTGCTTCAATATCCTTAGAATATTCTATATTTCTAATAATACTTTTTCCTCTTGCAAGTGAAGCACAAATGATAGCACGATGAGCTAAGCTTTTTGAAGGAGGAACTTGAATACTTCCTTTTATTTTTTTAGGTGTAATTGCAATTTGTGTCATATTAAACCTCCTCAACTTCATCTATAAAAGATAAATCACTTGGATAAACATAAGATGCTCCTATCTCTTTTAATAGAACAAACGATAATTTTTTATGAATATTTTTTTTATCTAAAGCCATTGCTTGTTTTAAATCTTTTGTTTGAAGATGTGATACACTTGGTAAATGATATTTTTTTAATACAGCTTCTATTTGTTTAGAAGTTCCTTTTGGAGTTAAATTCTTTAATTCAGCAATACGTGTTAATTGGACCATTCCAATACCAACAGCTTCTCCATGTGAATAATTTTCATAATGATAATACTGTTCAATAGCATGAGCTAATGTATGTCCAAAATTTAATGCTAAACGATCTCCAAAATCAAATAAATCTTTTTCTACAACTATTCTTTTTAAATTGACACATTGATAAATAATATCATCTATATCTTGGTAAAGTTCTTCAAAAGATTGATATGAATTTAATTGTTCAAATAATTTTTTATCAAAAATACACCCATATTTAATAACTTCACCCATACCATCACAAATAAAACGCTTATCTAAAGTTTTTAATGTTAATGGATCAATAAGAACCATTGCAGGATGTTTAAAAGCCCCTACTAAGTTTTTACCTTCAGGTAAATCAACAGCGACTTTTCCACCAACACTAGAATCTACTTGAGCTAAAAGAGAAGTAGGAATTTGTACAAATTGGACACCTCTTAAAAATGAACTTGCAACAAAACCAGCCAAATCTCCAATAACTCCTCCACCTAAAGCAATGATTAAATCAGTTCTCGTTAATTGAAATGAAAGTAATTGACTATATAAACTTGGAAGAATATCAAAACGCTTAGATTGTTCTCCATGTTCAATAACAATATGTCCTACTGTATATTTTTCTTTTAATTGTTGTTCAACTTTTTCTCCATAATAAGAATAAACTTGATCATCAGAAATAATCATTATCTTTTGTCCATGAAAAATCTTTTCAATATATTCCAAAATATGATCTAACAATCCTTGTTCAATATAAATAGGATAACTATCTTTTCCTAAATTCACTTTCATTTCCATAATTTCACTCCTATACTTCTTTTCCTACTATTTTACCAATTTCTTTGATTTCTTCAATCAATTCTG
>CAJUOS010000030.1 GCA_910588075.1 uncultured Erysipelotrichaceae bacterium
AATGTTTATAATTCATATGGGAGCTCCTTTTCGTAGGGTGAGCTCCTTTATTATATCTAAAAAAGCGCACCTTGTGGTGCACTTTAAATTTTAATTTAGGGAGTTTGTCAATTTGACAAACTCTTATTTCATTTCTAAAAGACAACTATCCTTTTCTTGAATATGTGAATTATAAAACTCTTCAATTGCTTTCAACATATAATAAGTATCTTTAATTCCTGCTGTTTCATATGAAGAATGCATTGCTAATTGAGCAAGTCCAATATCAACACTATTCATGGAAACTTGTGCCATTGCAATATTCCCTAAAGTTCCTCCACCTGCTTCATCAGAACGATTAGCAAAAAATTGAACTGGAACTTGTGCTTTTTTACATAATTCTTTAAAAACAGCAATACTCACAGCATCACTTGTATATCTTTGTCCAGCATGTGATTTTATAACAATTCCCTCATTCATATAAACACAATTTTTAATATCTGTTTTTTCTGGATGATTAGGATGAACAGCATGTGCATTATCTGCACTAATCATAAAACTTGATGCTAAAGCACGATAATAATCCTCTTCACTCTTATTTAATGACATATTAATTCTTTTTAAAACATCATATAAAAATGTAGAAGCAGCTCCTTGTTTAGATTGTGAACCTACTTCTTCATTATCAAAACAAGCCATTACATTAATATTTTCATCATGATATCCTTTTAAAAAACCTTTTAATGAGGCAAATCCACACTGTAAATCATCTAAATGTTGGGAAGAAATAAATTCATTATGCAATCCCCAAATAGAAGGTGCTGTTCTATTATAAAGGTATAAATCACTGCCATATATAGATTTTTCATCAATATTCATTTCATTGGCTATTAATTTTTTTAAATCATTTGATTGTGATTTTTCTCCACTTAACAAAGGTAACATATCAACCTGCATATTATAAGTATAACCATTATTAACTGTTCTGTTCATATGTATAGCAACATTAGGAATTAAAACCAAATCTCTATCTATATTTATCAATCTTGTAGCTAAGCAATTATTTTCCTTTACAATAACACGCCCTGCTATTGATAATGGACGATCAAGCCATGTTGCACATAACATCCCACCATACCCTTCAGTATTGAGTTGTGTATATTTCCCACGTACTTCAATTTCTGCATTTTCTTTTACTTTAAATGTTGGACAATCACTATGACTTACAACAATATGAAAAGCATAATTATCCAATTTTTTACCTACATGAAAAGCAATAATACTAGAATTATTTCTTGTTACAAAATATTTTCCACCAATTTCTATGTTCCAATAACTTCCTTCTAATAATTCATCATACCCATTATCAATAAGTTCTTTCTTTATATTTTCAACTGCATGAAAAGCAGTTGGACTCTTTTTTAAAAATTCTAATAATTCTTGTGAAATTTCTTTATACATTCATACACCCTCCTTATTTCATACATATTATATCATACCCCTCCTACTCTCTTAAAGACTAAAATTTCTATCTTTCATATCATCACGTATTTACAAAAATAATTCTCATGATAAAATAAATAAAACAAGGAGAATAAACAATGTTAATAACTGCTTCACATATCACAAAATATAATAACTTAAAATGTATTGTTGATGATGTTTCATTGACAATCAATGAACAAGACAAAATTGCTCTTATTGGTATTAATGGTACTGGTAAATCTACACTTTTAAAAATATTAGCAAATTTAACTGATTATCAAGGAGACATCATTAGAAAAAAAGATATAACTATTAGTTATTTACCACAAAATCCTGACTTTCAAAAAGAATATACCGTTATACAACAAGTATATCAATATGCTGATAAAAATATCCCTGAATATGAAGTCAAAGCTATCCTCAATAAATTTGGTATTACTGACTATCAACAAACAATTCAACAATTATCAGGAGGACAACAAAAACGTATTGCTTTAGCAATCACCTTATTAAAACCATGTGATTTATTATTATTAGATGAGCCAACAAATCATCTTGATAATGAAATGATTGAATATTTAGAAAAATACCTTATCAAATACAATAAAGCTCTATTAATGATTACACATGATCGTTATTTTTTAGAAAGAATTACTCATAAAATCTTTGAACTAGATCGTTGTCAAATTTACACATATGATGCTAATTATTCTCTTTTTTTAGAACAAAAAGCAGAAAGAGAAGAAATCGCCTTTGCAAATGAAAGAAAAAGAAAACAATTTCTTAAAAAAGAATTAGAATGGGTTCGTGCAGGTGTTCAAGCACGTACTACAAAAAGTAAAGATCGTTTACAAAGATTTGAAAAACTTAACCAACAAAAAGATATTCAAAAAATAAATCAAGTTCACATGATAAATGTATCATCACGCTTAGGTAAAAAAACCATAGAATTAAATCAAATTTCTATGTCATTTCAAGAGCAAGTTCTATTTTATCCATTTCAATATCATTTTAAGAAAAATGATAGAATTGGTATATTAGGTCAAAATGGTTGTGGAAAATCAACATTATTAAATATCATTACTGGTCATATTCAACCTACAAGTGGAAATATTGTTATTGGTGATACTGTTCGTTTTGGTTATTTTAAACAAGGATATGATGATATGGATTCTCATCAAAGAGTTATTGACTATATCAAAGAAACAGCTGCTATTCTTAACACAAATGAAGGACAATTATCAGCAAAACAAATGTGTGAAAAATTCTTATTTGATTCAGATTTACAATATACAACAATTGAAAGATTATCAGGTGGAGAAAAAAGACGTTTATATTTATTAAAAGTATTAATGGAAGCTCCTAATGTTCTTTTATTAGATGAACCAACAAATGATTTAGATATTACTACCCTACAAATTTTAGAAGATTATTTAGATACCTTTACAGGTATTGTTATTACAGTTTCTCATGATCGTTATTTTTTAGATCGTATATGTGATGGTTTATTTGTTTTTAAGGATCAAACAATTACCCATCATATTGGTGGATATAGTCAATATATAGATACAACATCTTCTTTAAAAGTAAAGAAAACAAATGGTTCAAAACAATATAGAGAACAAAAAGTCAAAAAAGTTAAACTTTCATATAATGAAAAACAAGAACTTACTCAGTTAGAAGAGACTATTCCTTTATTAGAAAAAAAGATAAAAGATATTGATTTACAATTAAATGATGTTACAGATTTTTTAACTATTCAAGAATTAGTTCAACAAAGAGAGGAATTATCTCATCAGCTTGATGAATCAAGTATAAGATGGTTAGAGTTATTAGAAAAAGAAGCATAGAAGTGAGTCAATAAACTCTTTTCTATGCTTTATAATTTTTATAAATATATTTTATTGCATATATCATAAGTATTGAATATCCTATCAATGAATATAGCAACTGTCTAAGTCCTGATTCTTCAATAGCATAAATACCATTCATAAATAAAGGATAGAGACTTATAGTATCTAATATATGATAATTTCCAAATGTTAATAATAATGGTATTAAAAATAATAATGATGTGATAAAACAAGTTAAAATACTATTTTTTGTTTTTAATGCAATAGCATGTATTATTACTATCATACACATAACAGCAAATAATTTTAAAAGTATACTTATAAAACATCCCATTCCTATTGAAATATATGATGGGAGATGAGAAAACTGTTCTAATGAGATAATAGAGGCTTGAATAGATGTAAATCCATATGTTTGATGAAATAATAAGAAAATAGGTAACATTGTTAATATCAAAAAAAGAATACATAAAATAAAAGATATAATCAATTTATAATGAATAATTCTTCTTTTCCCTTTAACCGTTATGAAAGTAATTCTATTCATCAAATTTTGATATTCATATGGAAATATTTGTGATCCTGATATGATGATAAATATACATAAAACTATTGTTGGAATAAGTGTCCATGTATCTTGTGAAAAAACAGCTTGATAAGCATATGGAACAATAAATTCACAATGTGAATTATTTTTTACTCTTTGATATTGTTCTAAAACATTATCAAAGATTCTCTCTCCTTCTAAATCCTGACTAATAGTATTTAAAATATGCTCTGCTTTCTGATTACTTATTTGCTTCTTTTCTTTTTTTTGTATTATTAATTCTTGTTGCTGATGTAAAGCTTCATAATATTGTTTTTGTTGTTGAATCCATTGCTCTTTTTCAGATGTTAATGTTCCTTCTAATATTTTCATATATTCCATATATATCATTTCATCTTGATGACGATATATTGTTATATCATGATATTGATAAATTTGTAATCCAATACATACAATACATAATATCAAAACTTTCTGTATCCAAAAAATTTTATAAAATTCTTGAACAAATAAAGATGAACTTATTTTATGAGTTTTTAAAGAAATTGGAAATTCAAATATTGAAATAAACATATTTTTTTTATAATGATAAGTCAATATACATATAATAAACATAAAAATAAATCCTATCATTAAAACAATATACATTAACCATTGTAAAGATACAGCCTCACCTAAAACATTAATATTTCGATATATTTGAAATAAGGTTTGTACTTGTAAAAATGAAATAACATTCAAATATTTTAATAAATATAATATGTGTAATGGAGGTATGAATATATATAATACAAATTCTATACCCATTAAAATAATAATAATTAATAATGCTAAAATTTTATGTTTCATAACGATTAAAAACCACATCATCAATAATCCTATAAAACTCACTGCTATCCATTTCATTAAAAAGAAAAGAGATAAAAATTGCCATACATTGATTGCAAATGGACAATAAGAATAACTTGATAAAGATTGTATACTTCTAGATAAATGCCCTACTCCTATGGTCATATTCATATAAAACAATTGTGATAATAACATAATAAACATTAGTATTCCTACAATTAGCATAAAAACAATACACTTAGAAAACATTAATTTCCATTGTCCATTTGGAGTCATTTTTATAATTGAAAATAATTTTTTCTCTTTTTCATCTATAATCATTGAAGATGCTAATACAAACATACTTATCATCATTAATAAATTCATTATTGGAAAAGAAAGAGCATCCTGAATTCCCTTTTCACTTTCATAAAGTATATTAACATGATAAAGAGAACGATAGTCATCTGCTGTTTTCATGATATTTTTTTGTGAAAAATCATTACTTTTTTGAAAAATACCTATTTGTGTTATGGTGTTTGCTTTCTCTTGAATGTCCTGAAGATACATAGGATATTGATGTAAGATATAAAATTCATTATATATTTTTTCTAAAAAAGCTTCTTCACTTTCAATAGAATGTGTGTAGTAAGTTTGATGATTTTCTTGATATAACTTTTGATATTTTGTTTGAATATCTGGATTTTCATTTTGTAATAAAGTTATTATATTTTGATTCTTTTGAGAATTTTTTTTGAGTTGTTGAATAGTTTCAATAACTTGAAATGCATGATATTTTTGATATTCATCATAAATATATTGATATCTTTGATGATTGGGAATTTTATTTAATTGTGTTTGTAGCTTTAAATATGCAGAGGTTGGAAACGTGGGATTAAGTTGTTGATCATATATAAAAACACCTAAATTGAATATACAAATAATTATTAAAAAGAGTATTAAATACTTTTTTTGAAAAATTTTTTGAAACTCATAAAATATCTGACAAAACATTTTTATCATCCTCAAATAATTT
The DNA here is from genome assembly GCA_910588075.1 of uncultured Erysipelotrichaceae bacterium. Lineage (GTDB taxonomy): Bacteria > Bacillota_I > Bacilli_A > Erysipelotrichales > Coprobacillaceae > MGBC163490. Next base: position 5,729 of record CAJUOS010000030.1, read on the forward strand.
TAAATAAACATCTTCTAATGAAGAAACTTGATATTGTTTAACCAACTCATCTACACTTCCCTGACTGACTATTTTTCCTTTTTTTAAAAAAATAACTTCATTTGCAATACTTTCAATATCCGAAACAACATGCGTAGCAATAAAAAGAATATGATCTTTTGATAACTTTTCAAAAACATGTCTTAATGAAACCCTTTCTTTTGGATCCAATCCTGCTGTTGGTTCATCAAATAAAAGAAGTTGTGGTTTTCCAAGTAAAGCTTGTGCTACCAACATTCTTTGCTTCATACCACCAGAATATGTTTTACATTTTCTTGAAAGTTCATTTTCCATATTAACAAGTTTTGCTACTCTTTGAACCTCTTTGATGACTTGTTTTTTAGGAATATCTTTTAACAATGCCATATAAGTTAAAAATCTTAAACCACTCATTTCCTCATATAATCCTTGTTGTTGTGGTGCATATCCTAAAACTGAATAAAATTGATTCTTTATTTTATTTATAGGTTGATTATTCCAAAAAACTTCTCCTGAAGTCATTTCTAACTGATTACAAATAATATTCATAAGTGTTGACTTTCCTGCTCCATTAGGACCAAGTAACGCATAAATTCCCTTATCTATTTGTAAATGAATATTTTCTAATGCCTTCATATCTTTATATTGTTTTGTTACATTTTTTACTTCTAACATAAAACACCTCTTATTGAATAGGGGATATTTTCTTATAATTCTTTTTATTATCAAAAAAATCATCAATAGAAATAATACCCTTATATTCCTTTTTTGTTTCATATTGCATTGTTCCTGCCCAGGTTTTCTCATAACTACCTTCTCGATCATATATCACAAAAAGATTTTTAGAATTCATAGAGAGAATATGAACAGCTTCTTTAGGTTCTCTTGTATAGTGTCTTAGTTCTTTTACCTTTGGATTTTTTAAAGATGTAGTCAGTGTCCTTTTCATTTTTTCATCTTTCCATTGTGCAATAATCATTCTATCTCCATAAAGATCTAAAACATATTCATAACCTTTATCCAAAGTAAGAAACTCATCCTTTTTTTGAGTTTTTAAATCAAAAGTATATATTTTATTTTTATCACTATAATAAATCTTATTTTGATAATAGTTGAATTGAAAATTTTCCTTAATTTTAATAGTTTCTTTCTTCAATGTATCTATATTTAAAATTTCAACTATAGATTGACCGTTCATCATCACTTTGTCATATCCTTCAATATCCTTTTTATCTAAATATTTTTGAGGATTTTCTTTATAAGAATAACCTGTTAAAATGAGGTTTCTTCCTTCCACAGCAGCTATATTTTTATCTGATAAACCATCATATAAATTTATGACCTTTTCTTTTTTACCAGTTTCTAAATTAATCTTATATAATTCATTTTGGATAGTTACTTGTAGATAACTTCCTTTCCCAATATTGATATCATCATTCTTACTAATAGATAAATACATATTCTCTCCATCAAAAGCAATATCTCCTGCTTCAAATTGGTACCCTTCTTCTAATTGACATAACTCCTTTTTATTTTGTCCATCTAAATCCATTTGATAAATACGTGGAGCAGCTTTTGATGATGAAACAATTCCATCTCCAAAAATTTGTACAGTTCCTTGACTTAATTCAATAAAATAAAGATGATCTTTATATACAAACATTTCTTCAATATTACTAGAAGATAAATATGCTGTGCATGATTCATCATTATGTTTACATTCTGGTTTATTACATAGATATACTTCTTTTCCTGTTGAATAGTCAGTGTAAAAAAGACGCGTTTGACCATCTTCATCTGCCTCAAAATGATAATAACCATCATCATTTCCATCACCATTCAAAGATAAATATCTCCACTGTTTTAAAACTAAACTTTCTTTTTGAATTGGCTTATCATTCTTTACTTGTTGATTATCTGTTTTGTTGCCTTGACAAGCCACTAATAAAATACAACTTAATATCAATAAAACCTTTCTCATTTTTATCACCCATATAAAGCCTATCAAACACTTGTATCTAAATTGTAAATAGCACTCTTAAGAGTGCTATTCTACAATAATATGAACTTGTTTTTGAGAAACTGAATAAAGTATTGATGTTCTTATACTATAAGTTTGTTGTCCATCTATCACAGTATTTTCAAATGATACACGTAATTTTGCTTGATAAGCTTCATAACCATTTTGATTATAATGCCAATCATTTATATCATCTAATTCTAAATATTCAATCATATTCCATAATAATTTTTTTATTTCATCCTGTTTGATTTGTTGAACATCATCCTTCGTTATAGAGATTTTGATAATCTTATGTGTTTTCGCATCCATATAAAAATTAATGATTTTATCATGTTGACTATTTAATCTATAAATTTGTTCTAAATGATATTGTTCAACTGTTTTTTTTGTATTCCTTATTAATGTACCAAAAGTTAATTGATAATCTTTTTGAGGATTACTTTCTAATAATGAATGAGATAATATGTTTTTATCAATTAATTTTTGTAATTCTTGATTATATATATCTTGCATATTTTTTAATTTTTCTTGTTGTTTTTTTGAATAAGAATTTTTATTTTTGATACTATATTTTTCTTGTTCAACTTCATCATATTGAATATTTAAAACATAATCATATTGATATAAGTAAGATATGAGTGGATGCTTTTTTAATATATCTTCAGTTTTTCCTCCATCAATAGATATAGCTCTATTATAGTTTGTATAATCTTGAATTATAAAAGATAGTTTTGGTAAGCCAAGACATAATCCAATAAGTATACTTCCTAAAACTCTTACTTTGACTTTATTCATAACTAGCCTCCAATTCAAAAGAAATTATTGTTCCTTTATTTAATTCTGATTCAATACATAACTCAGTTTGATGTAAATCACAAATACGTTTGACAATAGCCAATCCTAATCCTGCTCCTCCTTGCGAACGTGCTCTGGATTTATCAGCCATATAAAATGCTTCTGTTACCTTTTGAGTATCTTCCAAAGTCATTCCTATTCCTTGATCAATAACATAAATAATTATTTTAGAATGATTCAATTTTGTTTTGACTTGTATATCTTGATTTTTTTGACTTGCTTTCATTGCATTATCTATTAAATTTCTTAACAGTATAAATAATAAATCTTGATGCGATAATACATTTATTTCTCTTGTATCAAAGATAACTTTATTATCTTTTGTCTTTCCATGATAATATTCTTTTAATTGAGAAAAAACATTTTGTAATGAAATAAATTGTAACTTTGCTTGATAATCTCCCATTGAAAGAAGTTCCATTAAAGCATAAGAAAGACTTTCTAAACGTTTGGCTTCTGTATAAATATATTGAGCTGCCTTTTGTCTTGTTTTTTCATCACAATCACATGTTCTTAACAAATCTGCAAATCCTAGTATAGCTGTCATAGGTGTTTTAATCTCATGAGAGAAACTACCCATAAATTCTTCTTTTTGAACAACACTTTCTTTTAATTTTTGTATGGTCAACTCATTAATTTCAGCCATTTTATCAAAATTTTGTGAAAGCTCCCCTATCTCATCTTGACTAGAAATATGAGTTCTTACATCATACTCTCCTTGAGCAATACGTTGACTTACTTTATTTAATTTATGAATAGATTGTGTCATATAATAAGCAACAAATTTTAAAATTATAAATGCGAGGATAAACATACAAAAACTTGTTAATAAGAAACTTTGAACCTGTCTATTTCTTTCTTTATAACAATAACTTATATCATAACATGCTGTTAAATAATATATATCTTCCCCTAAACGAACATCTTTTGTCATAAACATAAGATGTTTATCATGATATGTTTGAAAATAATACTTTTGATTATTTTTAATAGATATAAATGAATGATATTCATGATTCATATTTGAAAATAAAATTTTATTTTTATCATTTAAAGCATAAGAACTTTGTTTTTGTGATAATTGATAAAATTGTTCAAGATAATATGTTGCTTGATTAATAATCTTTTGTTGATCGTTACGAATTGAATAAATATTTTGTGATAAATTTGTTTGTAAATGATAAGACTCTAATTCATAGGATAATAGATTTTGTTGAATTGTATTTTGAAGTAATTGATGATGATTTTGTAAAAGAATATATGTTTCTCCTATTGAAAAAACAATAACTAAAGTTAAAAGACATGCCCAAATGATCTTTTCAGCAAATTTCATAGAGGCTCCTCCAACATATAACCCACTTTAAAGATAGTCTTAATTTCATGATGCCAATTTAATTTTTTTCTTAATCTTTGAATATGTAAATCTAAAGTTCGACTCTCATCCCACTCTTCACCCCAGACTTTTTCATATAAAACTTCACGATAAAGAGCAATATTTTTATTTTGTACAAGATATAATAATAAATCATATTCTTTATGAGTCAGTGATATAGTACAATTGTTTTGTTTAACTTGACGAGTTTGTATATCTATTTCTACATTAAGAACACGAATAACTTTCATTCCTTTATGATATCTTCTTAAAACACTTTCAACTCTAGCAAGGAGTTCATCAATAGAAAATGGTTTGACTAGATAATCATCAGCACCCATATGTAACCCTTTTACACGATCTTTGATGCTTCCTTTTGCAGTTACAAAAATAACAGGAATACCTAATGGTTCAATATATTCCAATAATTCATAACCATCAATATGTGGAAGCATAATATCTAACAAAACTAAATCATAATCATTTTCAGATAATAAATCAGCCCCTAGCTTTCCATTACAAGCACATTCACATTGATAGCCTACTCTTTCTAAATTTATTTTTATCAAATCTAAAATAGACTTTTCATCTTCTACAATTAATATTTTCATTACAATCATCCCCAATATTGATTATAGACTTAAGATGTATCAAATTTGTATCATAACTCATTAAAAAAACTATAACTTCAATATTAAATAATTGATAAGTTATAGTTTAAAAATTTAATCTTTCTTTCCTGGCCCAGCTTTTATAACTGATTCTGGGAAGTTTGTATATTGTTTAAAGTTTTCTTGGAACATTTTCACTAATTTCTCTGCTGTTTTATCATATTCTTCTTTATTCAACCAAGTTGTTTTTGGATTTAATAATTCTTGTGGTACACCTGGACAGAACTTTGGCATATTTAAATTAAAGAATGGATCTGTTTCATAAGCAACATAATCTAATTCACCATTAATAGCCGCATTAATCATAGCACGAGTGTACTTTAATGGAATACGTTTTCCTACTCCATAAGAACCTCCTACCCATCCAGTATTAATTAAGAAAACATTAGCTCCTGCTTTTTCAACTCTTCTTTGGAATTGTTGAGAATAAAGTAATGGATCTAAAGGTAAGAATGGTTCACCAAAACATGTTGAGAATGTTGCTTGGGGTTCTGTAATACCATCTTCTGTTCCTGCTAGTTTACTTGTATATCCTGATACAAAGTGATAAGCAGCTGAATTTTTATCTAATTTTGAAATAGGAGGTAAAACTCCAAAAGCATCTGCCGCTAAAAAGAAAATTGTTTTTGGGATTGGTCCAACACCTTTAGGTTCAATATTAGCAATAAAGTTAAGTGGATAACCTACTCTTGTATTTTCTGTTATAGAATCATCATTAAAATCAATAACTCTACTATCTTCAAATAACTTAACATTTTCTGCTACTGCACCATATCTAACAGCATCCCATATTTCAGGTTCATTTTCTTTAGAAAGACCTATACATTTCGCATAACATCCTCCTTCAAAATTAAAGATTGATGTTCTTGACCAACCATGTTCATCATCACCAATTAATTTACGATTTGGATCTGCTGATAATGTTGTTTTTCCTGTTCCAGATAATCCAAAGAATAATGCTGTATTTCCATCATTTCCAATATTAGCCGAACAATGCATTGTAAAGACATTCTTTTGTGGTAACATAAAGTTCATAACACAGAATACACTCTTTTTAATTTCTCCAGAATATCCTGTTCCTGCAATTAAAACCAAATGTCTCTCATAATCAATAATAACAGCTGCTTCACTATTTAAACCAATACTTGGATCCATTTTGCAATCAGGTGCTACTAAAATTAAGAAATCTTCCTGAAAATGTTGTAATTCTCGTGGTGTTGGTTTAATTAATAAATTGGAAATAAATAAGTTTTGACTTGCTTTTTCATTAATAATTCTAAAAGCATAAGAATATTTAGGATTTGCTCCTGCATATCCATCAAAAATATAAAGATCTTTATCCTTAAAATGTTCTACTATTTTTTGATAAACAATATCACAAATTTCACGAGATATTGGCTTATTTACTTTTCCCCATGCAATAAGATCATGAACTGCTGGTGTATCAACTATATATTTGTCATTTGGAGATCTCCCGGTTCTTTCTCCTGTTTCAATACATAAACACCCAGCTCGACTCAATCTTCCTTCACCTTTTAATAAAGCTTTTTCCACCAAAGATCCTGGTGGAATATTTCTAAATATAGAACCACTTGTTTCAATTCCATACTCTTCTAATCCATAAGTATCCATATTATACTCCTCCTTTGATTGTTTATATTTCCCCTAATTATAATAATATCATGAAAGGGCATACACAATCTAGTTATTTTTTATTTTTATTGATAAATAAAAACACTTTTCAAACGAAAAGTGCCTATTGATCTTCTTGACTATTTTTTATGACATTAACCTTAACAACTGATTCATCCAGTTGTATATCTTTAACAGCTTCTTGTGCTGTTGTAAATAAAGGAATATCTACAACAAAAGTATCTTCATCTTCTACATCTAGTTTTACTTTTAATGCCATTTGAATCTCCTCCTTATTTCAAAACTTTATTCAATAACATTACAGATGCCATTGCATCTTCACAATAATAATCAGCACCAATTTCATCAGCGATATCTTGAGTAAGTACAGCTCCACCTACCCAGATAGGACATTGACAGCCTTTTTCATGTAACGCCTCTATTGTTCTTTTCATATTAACAACTGTTGTTGTCATCAAGGCACTTAATCCTATCATCAATGGTTGATATTGATGATATGCTTCAACAACTTTTTCAACTTTTATATCCTTACCTAAATCTATAACATAATAACCATAACTTTCTAAAATAACTTTCACTATATTTTTTCCAATATCATGAATATCTCCTTCAACAGTACACATAAGAATAGGTCCTTTTGTTTGACTATCAATATTTAAAGTCGTTTTAACAACTTCAAATGCTAATTTTGTTGTTTCAGCTGATTGAATTAATTGAGTTAAAAAGATTTTATTATTTTCATAATCTTTTCCAACTTTATTTAATGCTGGTACAATCATATGATTAATAATATCCATTGCATTTGATGTTTGTAATACTTCTTTTGTTTTAGCTTTAACTTCTTCTTTTAAACCATGAATAATTATATCTTCTAAAGAAAAAGAAGGAGATGTTTGAGGTTTTATTGTTTGTATTTGTGATTGTTTTGAAATATAATGAATACTTTCTTGATCAAAATTATATAAAACATTATAAGCATCTATGGTACTCATAAGTTGTTCATCTAATGGATTGATAATAGGTAAATCCAATCCTGCTTGCATCGCTAAAGTTAAGAAAGTTCTATTCAATAATGGACGATTAGGCAATCCAAATGACACATTAGAAACACCTAAAACTGTATGAACTCCTAATTCCTGTTTAACTAATGTTAATGCTTTTAAAGTTTCTTGAACTTCTTTTTGTTGAGCAGAAGCAGTTAATGTTAAACAATCTATAATAATATCTTTTTTATCAATGCCATATTCTTTAGCTTTATTAATTATTTTTTGAGCAATTTTTAATCTTTCTTCAGCTAATAATGGAATACCATCTTCTAATGTTAATCCAATAACAACACCACCATATTTTTTCACAATTGGAAAAATAGTTTCCATAACCTCAGTTTTTCCATTAACTGAATTAATTAATGGTTTACCATTGTAATAACGACATGCTTTTTCTATAGCTTCTGGAGAAGATGAATCTATTTGTAGTGGTAAATTAATAACTTCTTGAAGTAATTGAATGACTTTTTTCATTGTTTGAGGCTCATCAATTCCAGGTAATCCAACATTAACATCTAAAATATCTGCACCTGCTTGTTGTTGTTTAATTCCTTCAACAACACATTCATCATAACGTTCTTCCTTTAAAGCAGCTTTTAACTTTTTCTTTCCAGTTGGATTTAACCTTTCACCACATACAACAACCTGTCCTTGAAAAGTTACAGTTTGATTTTGACTTGAAACTCTCGTATAAGTTTTGACTTCTCTTTTACTCACATGACAAGGAGCCATTTGTTTTAATTCATAAATAAATTCTGGTGTTGTTCCACAACATCCTCCTACAATACTCACACCTCTTTGCATATAATCTAACATAGCTTGAGCATATTCTTGACTTGTTACTTCATAACATGTATGACCTTCATGCAAACAAGGTAAACCTGCATTAGGTTGAATCATTACAGGAGTTGATGATACCTCTAATATTTCATTGATAATTGGTTTTAATTCATTAGGTCCCAAAGAGCAATTCACACCTAATACATCTACACCTAACCCTTCAACAACATTTACAAAAGTTAATGGATCTGTTCCTGTTAAAGTTCTTTTGTTTTGTTCAAATGTCATTGTAACAAAAACAGGTAAATCACTATTCTCTTTGACTGCTAAAATACCTGCTTTCACTTCATATAAATCAGTCATTGTTTCTAATAAAACTGCATCAACTTCATCTTTAACAAGCAAAACTTGAGAAGCAATAATCTCATAAGCTTCATCAAAGGTTAATGTTCCTAATGGTTCTAACAGTTGTCCGATTGGTCCAATGTCTAAAACAATATAAGCTTCTTTATTCACTTTATTTTTTGCTTCATTAGCATTTTTAACAGCAGCTTTTATCATATCACAATAACAATAACCACTATCTTTCATCTTTAATGGATTACATCCAAAAGTATTCGTTGTTATAAAATGAGCACCTGCTTGTAAATAACGTGAATGAATATCAACAATAATTTCTGGATGTTCTATATTATAAACTTCAGGGATATCCCCTGCTTTTAAGCCCGCTTCTTGTAGCTGTGTTCCCATTGCTCCATCAAAGATTAACAAATCTTTCCCTAATCTTTCACGTAACATCTTAATCCCCCTTTTCTTAATTCACATTGTTCTTTTCTTATACATGATAAACATGTTTTTTGACATGCTTTTCCTAACCCTATTATTCCTAACATTGATTTCATTGGAATAAATAATCCGCCATCATTGATAAAAACACCTATTTCTTTATCTATTTTTAACAACTGTGATAGTGGAATATTTAATTTTAATGGTAAATCTCCATATCCTGGAGCAAAACGAAATGTATGAACTCCTAAATCCAATGTTTTTTCATAATCATCACAGCATTTCTCTAAATAATAACTACTGACAGCATCAAAGATAACAGCCTTACTCATGTCTATGTGTTGATAATATTGTATTTTTCTATCTATCTGTATTCCCAAAGTACATGCTATGATAAGACATTTTTGACAATCTTGAAAATAGAAATCTAAGTCTTTAGATTGAAATAATAAATTAAATTCAGGAATACAAAGAGGATGATGACTCAAACTAAGTTCTTTGGTTATCACTTTAAAATGAGCTAATTCACAAACTTCATCTATACATTCATCAATCAATTGATTTGTTCGTATATCAATTTCTCCTTGATATTTTAAATATTCTAATATTCTTTTCTTATTCATGATTTAACTCTTTTAAAACTGTTGGAATATTTTTGAAAATAGCTTGTGCAATCTCTGGTTTATTCATTGTATATATATGAATACCTTCTACACCATTAGTAATTAAATCTATAATTTGGTGTGTAGCATAATTAATTCCAATTTCTTTCATTGCTTCAGGATAATGATAATATGATTCTATCATTGTAGATAACTGATAAGGGATAGAACAACCACACATTTTAGCTGTATGCAATAAAGATTTAGAATTGGTAATAGGCATAATTCCTGCAAGAATAGGAACATCGATTCCTCTTTTTCTCGCTTCTTTGACCAATCTATAATAATATTGATTATCAAAAAAGATTTGTGTAATTAAATATTCTGCTCCTGCATCTACTTTTTCTTTAAGAGCTTTTAAATCATTTTCAAAGCAATCTGCTTCTTGATGTGTTTCAGGATAACATGCTCCAGATAAACAAAAATCATTAGGAAATTCTTGTTTTATAAATTGATCTAATTCTTTAGCATAATGAAATTCAAGGTGTTCTTTATCAAATTGTTGATCTTTAGGATAATCTCCACGTAATGCTAAAATGTTCTCAACATTATTTTCTTTTAATTGTTGACATATTTTAATGACTTCTTCTTTTGTTGAAGAAATACATGTTAAATGAGCAACAGACTCAATATGATAATCATTCTTTATTTTAGATGCTATTTCCACAGTTTTTCCTTTTGTAGAACCTCCAGCTCCATAAGTTACACTAATAAAGTCAGGATTTAATTGTGCTAACTCACTAATAGTATGATAGATAGATGAAATATCTCCTTGATTATTTTTAGGCGGAAAGACTTCAAAAGATATTGTTGCTTTATTTTTTAATATTTCTGATATTTTCATAATATATAACCTTTCTATTACTTAGATTTTTTTATATTTTAAAGCATAGAAAAAGAATAGTCAAATAAAGGCTACTCTTTCAACAAAATATAATAATTTATATTTCAATAACAGTATCTGCTATTTCTTTAAGTTTATCATCATGAGTTACTATAATAATAGTTTTTCCTTTTTGTTTTAACATAAGCAGTAATGCCATAACCCTATCTCTATTATCCTTGTCAAGTGATCCTGTAGGCTCATCTGCTAAAATAATTTCACTATCATGTAATATCACTCTTGCAATAGCAATTCTTTGTTTTTGTCCTCCTGAACATTCACATACTTTTTTATTTTCATAATTTTCTAAACCTACCATTTTTAAAGTATTTAATATGATATTTCTTTTTTTCTTTCTATCTCTTATTTTTGGATAAACAATTTCTAAATTATATAAGACACTTTTATCTTCTAATAAAGCAAAATTTTGAAATAAAAAACCTATATTTTCTTTATGTATCTTTCGTATATCTTTTTTTGTAACTTCTTGATTATGAAATAAAATTTTTCCCTTATCTATTGGTTCAATAAATCCCATAATATTTAATAGGGTTGTTTTCCCTTGACCTGATTTCCCCATAATAACAACAATTTGATTTTCATCAATACTTAAAGAATAATCATTAAAAATGACTTGTTTTCCATATGACTTAAATATATGTTCCAATTGAATTATACTCACTTTTATACCTCCTTCAATAACTTAACTTTAGATTTTAATCTGTAAGTTTTTAAGAAAACATGTAAACCATCAACAAATAAAAACGCAAGAAAATAACCAAATAATTCATTCATCATTTCTAATTTTATAGAAATAGCAAATGGAATAATCATTGTTAAGAAATTGAAAAAATATATATCCTTAAAAATTTGAAAATAAGAATATCCATGAATTATTTTAAGTGAAATTTCTTTTTCTTTATCTTTAATATACATACTCATTAATAATTCTAATAAGAAATAGTACATTAAACAATAAATACTTATAAATAAAATATTATCTAAAACTTTTGGATAAACTTGTTCACTTAAAAGACTTTTAATATATTTACTGTTCTCTTGAATCTCTATATCATTTTTATCCATTATGGAAGACAATAATGATTTGTATTCATCAATACTCTTATCTTTAGATAAATAAAAATCTTGTCCAGAAAATTGATACTCATCTTTAACCACTAAAATAATTGGATTTTTTATAGGAAATTCTACTATCAATGATGGATCATAAAAAGTATAATTATTATTTGTATAAAATGTTTCAACATCTAAATTTTGATTATATGTTAATGGATCAATATCATTATATTGATTAGGAATAATAAGTGTTGGTTTTTGAATATCTAAATAAATATGATATAAATGCAAGAATTCCTCATTAACAATAATATAAGGTATATAGTTCTTTGTTTCTTTATTCATTAATATATCTAAGAAATCACATGCTATAGCTCCATTGTTACATAAAATTTTAGAATATCTTTTATCATCTTTAATATTTTTAATATCATATACATTATCAATAATATCTTTCTGATGATAATAACTAGACATCAATTGATAATATGGATAATTAGGTATTGTACTGCTTATAATAAATATTACAAATAAACTCATGAAAACTGTTTTATTAATAAGTTGAATAAATACAATAAAATCAAATGTTTTTCCACTACTCAAATATGTATATTTTTTAGTTTTATATATAAAGATAATAAAAATAAAAATTGATATTATAAAAATAGAAATAAAAACAAGAATAAAAAACAACAAATCTATGAAAAAAGATACTGTATAACTATTAATACGTGATACAAAAATACTAAAGTAAAAAGTCAAAGAAATAAATAGAACTAAAAAACATAAAATAATTGGTTTGAAATAATAATTTTTTAATATTTCTATTTGTTTATAGCCTAATAAATTCACAATTGTCATTTCTCTATATTGATTATAGAACATATAAAACATATAAATAATAAATGATGTCCCTAAAAATAATAAAATAATTATACTATTGCTTTGTGAGGAATTTTCAATATGATTTTCTGTTAAATTATCAAAAGAAGCATATTGAGTCTCATTAAGATATGATTGTATTATTTTTTTTAGATTATCAACATCAGATTCACTATTTATATAGATATAATAATTGATATTATCATTAACAGCATGATAATTATCAATAAAGTTTGCCATACATCTTTCTTCATAAATGATTTTATTTCTTTTTAAATAATTCTGATCAAATAAGACATAATATCCATCAGCATTTGAAAAAATATCAGTAGAAATATACTGATGACTTTTTATTTTTGAAAAATCTATATTTTGACCATGATATTCATATTGTTTCTTTATAAAATCAAAATACATATTTGTAGGATCATAAAGGTAGTTAGAAATAATCTCATATCCATTATCAAGATATTGATTATATCCTGTTTTTACAAGAATTTTATTTTCAACTGCATATTCTAATAATTTATTATGTAATTTTGATACTGTATCTTTAGGAGTATTAAAAATTGAAAATTCATATACTTGCTTATTGGTTATCTCTGCTAATATGCTCTCTATTTCTAAACAATCTATATCTTCTTGGGAACGTTCTTGAAATAAAATACTAAAAAAGAAAGAGCTTATCAAGAAAATAACTAAAAATAACTGTTTTCTCATAAACTCTCCCTCCTTTTATCCATAGTATGCTTCAAATGTTTATATCTTATATACTTTCACTCTTCTTTTTTATAGCAGTATGAGCTTCGTCAATTTATCATTTGCAGATAACTATAACAATAGCCTCCTTCTTCATTATCTTCATATAACACTTCTTTTATATTCAAATATTATTTTAATACAGCATATATTTCTTTGTTATTATCAATAATTGAATTCATATAAACTTTCTTTCATATATTATAACATAAATTTAAAAATCATATGATTAAAAACCTACACATTTTCTTAAATCAAATACTTGATTCATCTTAACTATCTTTAAAAATTGTTAAACTATTTATATTATATAAAAAAAGAAGAATTTCTTCTTCTCTATACTCACTTTAAAGACTATATGCCCATAAATTTTTAATTTGATTACTTATTTGTTCAAAAGTATACCTTTGTTGACTTTTTTCTATACTATTAGGATCATGAATATAAAAATAGCCATCTTTATAATCTCTTAATACAATATAATGTCCTGTTGATGTAAATATTCCTTTAGACATGCTACAAATGATAGGATGATTCATTTGTAATTGATTTATAATCATATCTTCACTCAAAGGAAGTTCTTGTACTTTTAAACCTAAATCTTTTGCACCTTCATTCATTAATGCCCAAGATGTTCCTTGTGTTGTATAATATCCCCTACGATAAGCATATTGAGCAATATAATAAGGATGATATTGAGAATTTTGTTTTAAATAACTTGATACCATAGACAAACATGTAGGACCACAGCCATTAATTGCCATAAAATCATCACCATATGTTTTATAGCCCCATCGTTCATCCCATTGTAATAACAATGGCATTTGCATATTTTTTAAATCTTGAGATAACGTCATTGGCATACTCTCATTATGCTTTTTTGAATAATTATATACAAAAGGAATGGCTTCCCTATTATTTAAAGCTAGTTTTATCAATGAATGAGGATATTCTTCTTGATGGTCATATATATATTTCCATGCATGACTTTTATCATATGAAGCATTAGCCTCTATTTTGTCATCTAAAACATAATAATCAATTGCTAAAATAAGAAATGGTATAATCATAACACCAATAAAGACAATAATTTTCCTTCTCATATATCTTCCCTCCATATATTTATAGTATAAATGAAAGAAAAATAATTTTTTTTAAGAAATACTTAAGATTTTCTTAAAATGTATCTTTATGAGGTAATATCACCTCAAATGTCGTAATATGATTTTGACTTGTTACTTTAATAAAACCTTGATGTTGTTTTGTAATCATCTTAGCAATAGATAATCCTAATCCTGAGCCTCCTGTTTGAGATGAACGAGATTCATCTAAACGATAAAATTGTTCAAAAATCAAATCTAATTTATCTTGAGGAATTGTTGGTCCTTGATTTTTAAATAATATATGAGTATAAATTTGATCTTCTTTTGTCTCTATACTTATAATTGAATTTTCATCACCATAGTACATAGCATTCTTAATAATATTATTAAAGACTCTTGCCATTTTTTGAGCATCTACATAAATTAATATATTTTGATTAACTTGAATTTGTAACTGTTGATGATGTTGTGTTAATAAAGGATAGAATTCTTCTTTCATTTGTTCTAATAAATAATATAAATTAATTTCTTCTTTATGAAGTGTTTGATAAGCTTGACTTAATTTTGCTATATCAAAAAATTCATTAATTAATTTTTCTAAACGATAAGCTTTATCTAATGTCATTTCTGTATATTTTTTTCTTAAATCATGAGGTAAGTCTGTTTCATTTAATAAACAAAGATATCCTATAACAGATGCTAATGGAGTTTTAATATCATGTGCAAGATAAGCAATCATATCAATTTTATGTTGTTCTTCTCGTATTGCTTTTTTTTCATTTTCTATACTTTCTTTTTTCAATACATTTAAATCATGTTCTAATTCTTTTAATGAATCTTCTAAAACAATTTCTTGATCATCTTTTTGAACAAGTGTTCTTATCGAAGTAAATACTTGAGATATTTTTTGAATAGCATAAACTTCCACCAAGACAGAATTAATTAATATTGCAATAATCAATGTTATAAAAATAACCATTTTTTGATTTTTTAATATAAAATGAGCAAAGTTATATCCAAATAAATCATTAATAAAGTTAATAACTGCACCATTATAAAAATGATCTATAAAAAAGTAAAATAATAATATAATGATAACAGAAATAAAAGCTATTATAATATGTCTTTTAATTATTTCTTTTTGAAATTCTTTTGTATAATTCTTATCCAATTTTATAACCTACTCCCCATACTGTTTTTATATATTTAGGATTATCTGCTGAATCATTCATTTTCTCACGAATATGCCTAATATGTACCATAATAGAACTACTATTAGCAGTATAATATTTTTCTCCCCATAATTCTTGAAAAATTTGATCTACTGTGATAACCTTTCCTTCATTTTCACATAATAACCATAAAATATCAAATTCTGTTGGAGTTAATGAAATAAGTTCATTATTAAGATAACATTGATGATTTTCTTTTTCTATTGTTAATGCTCCAATAGTAACCATATGATCTTTTTTCTGATTAGAAAAAGATGTATAACGGCGAAGTTGTGCTTTGACCCTCGCCATTAACTCTAATGGACGAAATGGCTTTGTAACATAATCATCTGCTCCCATTGTGAGTCCTGTTATTTTATCAATTTCTGTTTCCTTAGCTGTTAGCATAATGATTGGAAAATCATGTTTTTCACGAATTTTTTGACAAATTGTTAAACCATCAATATCTGGTAACATAATATCCAATATTGCTAAATCAATATGTTCTTTTTCACTACATAACAATGCCTCAGAACCATTATAATATTTATAGACTTCATATCCCTCATTTTTTAAATATAATTCTAATAAATCTGCAATTTCTTTTTCATCATCAACAACTAATATTTTCATAATTCCACCTCTTTTTTATTATATTATATTATTTTTATGAATATCTTAAGAATTTATTAATTTAAAAAGGATTTAGTCAACTAAATCCTTAAATACATCTTCTATTGCTTCTTGAAAACCATCACTTTTGCAATCTTTAACAACACGATAAGCTAAATTTTTGATTTCTTGTTCTGCATTTTGAGGTGCATATGAATATGGAAAACATTCAAACAATGATAAATCATTCATACCATCACCTAATACAACAACTTCTTCTTTAGAAATCCCTTTTTCTTTAATGACTTTTTCTAAAATATATCCTTTTTGTGCATCTTGATGTGTAACTTCTATATTATCATCAAAAGAAGATAAATAAGATATTTGAGGAATCTTTTTAAGTAAGTATTGAACTTCTTGAATTTGTTTTGGTGTTAAAGAAAATGCTTCAACTTTAATAATATCTATTTCACATTTTAAAAATTCATCAAAATCTGTTATATGTTGAAGATAATTACATGGTACTCCTTCAAATTGTCCTCCCTTTTCATACTTTAAAGGATCTTCATGAAATCTTTGAATACCCCTTTGTATAAAAGCTTGTCTTACAAATTCAGGAGAATGTCCTGTATAAAAACCATCTGTTGTAAAAATCATATAAGGAATATGTTTTGTATTAAAAATAGAAACAACATCTTTTATAGTATTCTTATTCATATAACAACTCATTTGCACTTTTCCATCTTTATTCACATATTGTGCACCATTTCCTAAAATAGCTTCACATTGTAACCCATAATGTTTAATGATTGAATAAACACCTTGATAATCTCTACCTGACGCAATGACAAAATCAATATGATGATCCAATAATTGATGTATTGCTTTTAAATTTCCTGATGATATGGTTGAAGAAGCATTTAATAAAGTTCCATCCATATCACTAACGACCATCTTTATCATCCTTGCCTCCTCCTATATGACTTCTTTTTTTCCATTCAAGGCAAGAAAAACAATTCCTACACCAATAATAGAAATAAAAATACCAATTAATAAAACTTGTTTTACTCCAACAGCATCTAATAGAACCCCACCAACTAGATTAGCTAAAATACCACTTGCTGTATAAGACATTGTTACCATAGATTGTCCTTTAATAGAATCTGTCTTAGCTATCATTTGATTAGCATAATAAACACAAGCAGGTGTTAATATAGCATAAGCGCCCATTTGTAATGCTTGGGCTATATATATTGTTGTCATATTAGTAGCAAAGTATGTTAAACCATGCTTAACTGCAAATAATATAACAGCAATTTTAATTAATGTTGTACATTTCACCTTTTGTCTAAGTAAATCAAAACAAATCATTGCAGGTAATTCAACAATAGCTGCTAAAAAGATGGCAGTTCCCATATCACTTTCTGTTCCATGAATAGGAGTAATGACTTGTATAAAGAAATTGTTAATAATAGTATGAGTAAAATAAACAAAAACAGTTCCAAAAATAAATAACATAAACTTTTTATATTTTTGACAAAATTCTATAAAAGATAATTGTTTTTGTTCTTCTTCAATTTGATTATCATTTTGTATATTTTGTTGCTCGTTTTTAGGAACAACAAATGAATAAACAATAAATAACAATAAAATATTGAATGCAATATAAACAAGTGGAATCATATCTGCACCAAATCCATCCATCTCAAGCAAATGTCCTAATGCTAAAGAAACTAATGCATAAGCTGCACTACCAATCCCTCTTCCTAATCCAAAGTTAATAGCAATACCATGTTTTTCAAACATGAAAGCCATTGAGTTAAGTAAAGGTGTCATTGTTTGCATACATGTAGAAATACCAATAAATGCACAAATTAAAATAATAGATCCCTTTCCTAAAAATAACATACTTACTGATAAAACTATAATTACCAAAAGCATAACAGCAATAATTTTTCTTAATTCTATATGTTTGTTTTTATCTGCAAAGGAAGCAACTGTTGGTTGAGCAAAAACTGCAATTGCACTGATAAATGCCAAAACAATACCAATAACTGAATTACTAAATCCTTTGCTTAATAAATAGACTGACGCATACCCCATAAGAGCACAAAATGATCCAAAATATAAAGCTTGTATTGCAGAATATTTGATATCTAATGCTAAAATCTTTTTCATCCTTTTTCCTCCATTTTCCCTACTATATAAAATAATTGACTTATTTCACTCTTTTTTCAAAAAGAGAAACAGTATCTAATAATTCTATTGCTTCTGATACTGAACCAACCAACTGATCTGCTTTATCTTGAACAATGATTGGTGAATCTACAAATGTAAAAGCACAATCTGCACTTTCCAACATAGGTATATCATTATAAGAATCACCTATTCCAGCTACATAATCAAGTCCCAATACATCTTTTAATTTTAAAATTGCATTTCCTTTAGAACATCCTCTTTTGACTACATCCATATATTGTTTATTTTGAAATGCTTCTACCTCTGGAATATTTTCATTAATTTCTAAACAAAATTTTCTTGCATTATCCTCACTATATGTATTAATAGATAATCCATAAATTTGTCCTTCTACCTCATCTAAAGATTGAACAATTGTTTGTGGAATAGATACATTTAAATTTGCACTTTTAAAAGTATATACTTGTTGACTTGCTTGTATAGAGATATGTACTTTTTCTTCATATGTAGATATAATTTTTTGTGTTACTTCTCGACTCATGGAATGTTCAGCAATAACTTGTAAATTTTTATCTAAAATTAATGCTCCACTTGTTAAAATATAAAAATCAAAATCTATTTTATCTTGTACATGTGGAATAATTCCATTTAAAGGTCTACCTGTACAAATTCCAAATAAATGACCTTCTTTTTGAAATCTTTTAATTGCTATTAAATCATCTTTACGAAAATCAGATATTTCATTTTCAAAAAATAATGTTCCATCAAAATCACTTGCTAAAGCTTTCATCTTATCCTCCTTTATATATATAGAAATCATATCACAAAGAAAAAACTAACACCAATTATTTTCATGATTATGAAAAATAAAAAAATGGCACTCTATGAGTACCACTTTCTTATACTTGTCTTTTCTTCATTGTCAAATATACTCCAACTGAACATAATGCTAAAATAGCATATGGAATAAGTAATGTAGAATCACTTGTTTTCACACCATTAATTTTTTGTCCAACTAATATTTCTTTATCTTTTTGAGTTGTATCTACTTCTTCACCCAATACATCACTATCAATAATAGGTTTTTGTGGTTTATTCTCTGTTGGTTTTTCTGGAATTTGAGGGTGATTATCTTCTGGTTTTTGATCTGGTTCTTGTGGTTTTGATGGTATATCATCAACTTTCTTTGCGATAACTTTAACCTCTCTTTCAAATATAAACTCATCACCTAATCCATTCACAACACTATAAATAACACTATAAATACCAGGTTTTGATAAATCAACATTATTTCTTTCAACTTTGACTTTATGAGTAATATCTTTTCCATCATAATCCTTAACAAAAATTTCTAACATAGGATCAAATTGACTACCTACAACAATCTCACTAGCATCATATTCCATAATTGGTGTATGAATAACTTTAATTGTATACGTTTTAACAACATCTTGACCTTTAGAATTTTTAGCAGTTACAACAATATCATAATCACCAGCTTTTTCAGAATTGTATTGACTACTATCAATATTTACAAGTGCACTATCATAAGTAACATCTTGTCCATCATACATAACCTTTAATCCTAATAAATCAATAACTGTTTCATGATTATCTACATAAACTTGAACATTTGGATTTTGAACAGTTATTTCTGGTATGATGACTTCTGGTTCTATTACTGATTCTTTAACCAAATGTATTGCTTTTGTATTAAATCCACCTTGAGCAACTTTTAATCTTAATAGTTGTTCACCAGCAGGTAATTCAATTTCTACTTCTTGAGAATTTTTAAACTGTGCCCAATCACCTGTTGATGTTAAATCAATAGTTCCTAAACTTCTTTCTTTTCCATCTATAACACTTAATAATTCAACAATTGAATCTTCACCAGTTGTTGCATATTGAATAGAGAAATTATATTGACCTGTTTCTTTAACATGAACAAAATAATCTTGATAACCTCCAACATTTGTATAACCTACAACATTCTTATTCTCAATAGCCCATAATTTATCATCAGAACCATCAATAATCTGAACTGGAGTCAAAGTATAATCTCCCATAATATCAATAGCTTGAGGTTTAAGTGTTAATGTTGCATTTGTTAATTGGAATGTATTGTTTGCTTTTAACTGAAGTGTATATAATCCCTTTTCATCAAAATGTAATAATGTTTTATAACTTACATTTGTATTATTCCAATATTTTCCAAATGAAATACTTGCTAAATTATTTGTACTAAACAATCCTAATCCACCATTAATTGACAAAGCACTCATCATTTCATCATTATTCGTAATATCAAATGCTAATATATAATCACCAGCTTCTTTTACATCAATATAGAAGCTTTCATATTTTCCATTTGTTGCATTAGCAATTGTTCCATTTGCATCATATGAATGATTCAATTGACCTTCTAATCCTTCTCCAACTTCAATTGGTATAGGTTTAGCATTAGTCAATAAGGTTACTTGACTTTCAAGATCAGTAGAACCATCACTATATCCTGACACCTTGATTGTAATCGTTCCCTCTATATCTATATAATTTTCTTTTCTTTCAATAAATACTTTTAAACTTCCATCTTTATTAAGATTCACAGATTGAATTTTAATATATTTATTTAATGAATCAGATAAAGCAATATCATTTATAGATATATCTTTATGGAATGTTCCACCAATCAATACAACATCAAATGATTGACTATCTTTTTGAATAATAATATCATTCAGTGATTCATCATCATCAACTGCAATAACAATAATATTATCAGTTAATACATAACCACTATCTCCAAGTTGACTTGCATCAACAACAATCTTTACAGATAAATCTGTATCAAAATCTTCAGTTGCTTCACCTATAAAGCGAATTGTTGCATGATTATCATTATCCCTTATAACTTCAAATGGTGTTCCTTGAGGTAATCCTTCCAATTTCCATTCATTAACATCTAATTCATCAATAAATTGACCATCTGTTAAAGTTACACCAATTTCTCTATCTTTTAATTCATTTTCTTTTAATACATCCCCTATAATTTGTGCATTGATATATGCTCCAACAGAAAAACTTCTTAAATTAAATGCTCCATTCTCATTAACAACAAATCGAATTGTATGTTCTCCTTGTGTCATATCGATATTATCAACAAAACCATTTTCAAAAGCATCATTTGCTCCTGTTATTGGGGCTCTATAATATAACTGGAGGATTTAAATAATTCTTCAGTTTTCTTTTCTCTAT
>CAJUOS010000031.1 GCA_910588075.1 uncultured Erysipelotrichaceae bacterium
GAGAAAAGAAAACTGAAGAATTATTTAAATCCTCCAGTTATATTATAGAGCCAAAGAATGATAACAAGTCATTCTTTTTCTTTTGAAGAAATTTCTAATTTTTAAATGAATATATATAATAGGGGGATAGTTTTTAATGGTTTAGTATAGAAAGTTGTTTTATTAGATAATAAAAAAGGTGTAACGATAAAAAATCTATTACACACTTTTATCATATGAATGATATTAATCTTTATTATTTGGATAGTAAATTTTTCCATCTTTAATATCGACATTTTCACAAATGTAATCAAGAGAAGCTTGATAGAAACGTGCTAAACTAATAAGTCTATCTACTGATGGAGTTCTTTGATCTGATTCATATTGAGATAATACAGGTTTAGAAATATCTAATGCTTCTGCAACTGTTCTTTGTGTTAAATTTTTTTCTTTTCTTAATGTTTTTAGTCTTGATCCTATACTCATTTTTTTCACCTCAGAAATAGTATATAAGATTAGCTTTCGCTATGGGCGAATACTATTGCCTTTTGCAAAAAAATTATTTTTTTACAGGAATAATTTCAAACCAATAATCATCAGGATCATGAATAAAATATAATCCCATCTTTTCATTTTCAAAACAGATACATCCCATGTTTTTATGTAGTTCATGATATGCTTCATAATCATCAACAGTTAAACAAATATGACTTTCATTTTCTCCTAATTGATAAGCTTGAGGATGATCTTTTAACCAAGTTAATTCTAATTGAAAAGGAGATTGACCATCACTAAGATAAACAAGAATGAAACTTCCATCACTAGCTTCTTTTTTTCTTACAACTTTTAAATTTAAAGCTTCTTCATAAAATCTAATACTTTTTTCTAAATCTGTAACATTAATATTACAATGATTAAATAACGCATTCATATTCTTTTCCTCCTGTCATATATATTAACATAAAAAAGAGAAAAAGTCATGTTGGCACTCTATAATTAAAAGTGCTAAAAAGTTCATTTTGTGTTCATATATGAGATTATAATAAATAGTGTTAGCAGTATAATGATTTAAGTGCTAAATAAAGGAGGAATTAAAAATGCTTAGACCATTACATGATTATGTTATTTTAAAAAAAGAAAAAATTGAAAACACAACAGCAAGTGGAATTATTTTAACAGGTTCTAAAGAAGATGTGAGTCATCAAGGTGTTGTATATGCAGTTGGTCCAAAATGTGAAAATGATTTACATGAGGGATTGATGGTTATTTTTAAGGAATATGTTGGAACAAAAATAAATCAAAATGATGAAGAATATATCATTCTTAAAGAAGAAGATATTTTAGCTATTTTAGAATAGGAGGAAATAAAAGATGAGTAAAGAGATACGTTTTTCTAAAGATGTGAGAGATGCAATGTTAAAGGGAGTAAATACATTAGCAGATGCAGTAAAAGTAACTATTGGTCCAAAAGGACGTAATGTTGTTTTAGATAAAGGATATGGTTCACCATTAATTACAAACGATGGTGTAAGTATTGCTAAAGAGATTGAATTAGAAGATGCTTTTGAGAATATGGGAGCTAAATTGGTTTATGAAGTTGCTAATAAAACAAATGATGTAGCTGGTGATGGTACAACAACAGCCACAATACTTGCTCAAAGTATGATTAAAAATGGCTTAAAGGCTGTTGAAAAAGGAGCGAATCCAGTATTGATGAGAGAAGGTATTGATTATGCTAGTAAAGAAGTCGCTCAATATATATTAAATCAATCACATAAAGTAGAAACAAGTAATGATATTGCTTCAGTAGCCACAATTTCATCTAGTGATCAAGAAATAGGAAAGTATATTGCTGAAGCTATGGAAAAAGTTGGAAGAGATGGTGTTATTAGTGTTGATGAATCTAATAGTTTTGATACTGAATTAGAAGTTGCTGAAGGAATGCAATATGATAAAGGATACGTTTCTCCATATATGGTTTCAGATAGAGAAAAAATGACTATTGATTTAGATAATGCTTTAATAATGATTACAGATCAAAAAATAAATACGATTCAAGAAATTTTACCAATTTTAGAACAAGTTATGCAATCAAATAAATCACTATTATTAATTGCAGATGATTTTGAACAAGAAGTTATTTCAACAATTGTTGTTAATAAATTAAGAGGAACATTTAATGTAGTCGCAACAAAAGCTCCAGGATTTGGAGATAATCAAAAAGAAATTTTACAAGATATAGCTATTTTAACAAATGCTCAATTTTATAGTAAAGATTTAAATATGAATTTAAAAGATATGCAATTAAGTGATTTAGGTTCTGCTAAGAAAATTCATATTACAAAAGATCATACAACAATGATTGGTGGAAATGGATTAACAGAGAAAATACAAGAACGTATTCAAGAAATGACTCAACAAATGAATAATGCTAAAAATGATTATGATAAAAAGAATTATGCAGAAAGATTAGGAAAATTATCTAATGGAGTTGCTATTATTAAAGTAGGTGGAGCAACAGAGTCAGAATTAAAAGAAAAGAAACTAAGAATAGAAGATGCTCTCAATGCCACAAAAGCAGCTGTAAGCGAAGGAATTGTTATGGGTGGAGGTGTAACACTCGTTAATGCTTATGTTGCTTTAAAAGAGAAATTAAAGGATAAAAACGTAGATAAACAAAAAGGAATAAAAATTGTTTTAGATGCATTATTAGCACCTATGGGACAAATTGCAGAAAATGCAGGATTTAATAGTGATGAAATTGTAGAACAACAAATGAAAATGGAAGCAGGAAAAGGATTTGATGCTAAAAAAGGAGTATGGGTTTCAATGTTTGATGAAGGAATTATTGATCCAACAAAAGTAACACGTACTGCTTTATTAAATGCAGCAAGTATATCAGCTTTATTTATTACAACTGAAGCAGGAGTAGCATCAACTAAAAATGAAGAACTTCCAACTATGCCAAACACTCCTATGTATTAAAAATAAAATGTAGACACAAAGATTGTGTCTACATTTTTTTAATTAACTAAATCATCTGCACTAAATTTTAAAGTAACATCACATGTATTACTAGGTTCAATTGTGCTTGAACAAACTGCTGCAAAATAAATATTTCCTTTTTGAGCTGCATGCTCTAAAGAAAGAGATCTTTTAGAAGTAACTCTTACTTCGGCTGATACTTGAGATTTTGCACTATTTACAAGACAAGTGAAATTTCCTAATAAAGCTTCTGTTTTAATCCCTTGAAAAGTTGCATAACGAGTAGTTGTGGCTTTTTTACTTCCGTAATTCATGTTATACTTTACTTTGCCACCACCTGGAATATCAACAAAAGTTGCTTGTTGTAAGTCTGTTCCAGGAAGATATGTATATGCTGAAACTGTGGATAAGGCACCACATAATAAAAGAAAACATGTTCCAAAAACAAAAATTTTTTTATTGAATTTCATTATTCTCACCTCCTTTTCGCATTGAAAATATCAGTATTTTATACCATTTTATGGGAATTGGTTGAATTTAGCAGAATATTGGATAAATTTTACATTGTAAATATTTGAATAAGTTATACAATATTGTCGTAATAAAATTGTCGAACATTTGGGGATTTTGTTACAGAAAAGTTTATTGGAGAGAGGAAAAAATTATGAAAATTTTAGTATGTGATGATGATCAACAATATGTTGACACAATTATGAAGTATTTAGAGTTTTATAAAGGGAAGAATGTAGAACATTATGTTAAAGGTATATCAGATGTTGATAAACTTTTAATAGAGATTAAAATCAATAAATATGATTTGATTTATTTGGATGTTGAGTTAGGGAAAGTGAATGGAATAGATATTGCACACTATTTATTAGAACAGAATCCACAATGTATTATTGTTTTTGTAACTGGATATTATCAATATATTCATCAATCTTTTAAATTAAGAATATGTAACTTTATACATAAACCTTTTGAAGATAGAGAATTTGAATTGGTTTATTATCAAGCATTGGAGCTTTATCAAAGAAGAAATTCCACATTTACATTTAATACCTCAAAAGGCAAACAAATATTTAACCCATTTGATATTCTATATATTGAAACTTACTATAATAGTTTGAAGATTGTAACTAATGATAAATCTTATTATAGTAATATAAAAAATTCTAAAGTTATTAAATCATCGCTAAAACCATTTGATTTTATGCAAATTCATCAAAGTATTTTTGTAAATTTCCATTTTGTCGATAGAATACATAATGATACAGTTATTATGAAAAACACACAAGAGTTTCCTATTTCTTTAAATAAGAAACAAGAAATTATAACTGCATTTAATAAATTTATTATGAGAAGGTGATTACGATAGACGTTTTAGATATAGTATATTGTACTGTTTTTGCATTTACTGACGTGTTTTTGGTAGGCTATTGTTTGAATTTAATTTTGTATGATAAAGTTAATAAGGGTGAGAATAAAATAGTAGGTATAAATATAAGAAAATTTTATTTTATTGGATTTATATTTAGTGTTTTATGTTTAATTGCAAGATATCGCTTATATTTTTATCCGTTTTTTACAGTTATAGAATTGATATTGGTGTTTAAACAATTTGATTTGATTAATCGTAAAGCAAGAACTGTATTCAAAGTAACATGTTTAAAGGTTATTATTGAGTTATTTTGTATATTGTTAATGGAAATGTTATTTGAAAGACCTGTTTTATTTAATGAATTTGATACTTTTAATATGCTTAAATTCTTTTGGTTATTTGTGAGTAAATATATAGAATGTTTAATCTTTTTGGTTATTTATAGAAAGAAATATAGATTGGGACAAAGTGATTTAAGATATTTTAAGAATATTGGTATGATTATTTCTATAATGTATGGAATGTGTATTGTAACTTATATTGAAAGTTTATTTCATATTACAAGTATAGGAAAGATTGTTGTATTTACACTGTTTATTTATAATGTAACATTGATTATCTTTGATAGATATCAAGTAAAACATGATAAGATTGAAAGAGAATATAATGAGAAAAAGAGAAAGTTTGAGATTATTGATTTAAAGAATAAATTACAACAAAAATATAATAAGAAGATTCAACAAGAACAAAATCATACAAGAAATATAAAACATAATATTAATAATCAGTTATGTTCTATTCATGCTTATATAGAAAATGGCAGAAATGAAGAAGCAATGGAGTATATTGAAAAGATTATAGGAACATTAAAAGTTGGAAAATCGGCTAATCATACTGGGCATATTGGTGCTGATGCTATTTTAGATGAGAAATTAGAAACTGCAAGATTATTAGGGATAGATGTTGAAGAAAATTATGGGATTATTGATTTTGGTGATTTAACACCTATGGAAATTACAATTCTGTTAGGTTGTGCATTGGATAATGCAATTGAAGCTATACAAAAGATTAATGATGAGGATATTGAAAAGAAATTAACGATTCATATATTTAATAATGGTCCTTATTTGGCTATATGTATTGGGAATTCTGTTGTTGATGGACATAATATTTGTTTCCATAAAACAAGCAAAAAAGAAGATAGTATGAATCATGGATTTGGTGTTAAAGATATTCAAAAAGTTGTTTCACAACATGAAGGTAGTGTTTGTTATGAGGTGGATGATAAATTTGTTCTTTTTAATGCTATTTTGTATGTTTTTCATGAGAAATAATTGATTATAAAGAAAAAATGGTTTGAGGTAGGTATTCAAGCCATTTTTTATAATTCAAAAACTTCATTTTCATGATGGATAGACATGATTTGAGCATGATAAGGATTGTTAATTTTTTCAAATTTAAGTTGTTGTGATATGGTATAATTACCAAAATAATGTATTGGGAAGATATAGTGTGTTTTGACATGATTTAAGTAATATTGTAAACCTAGTAAATAATCTTTTTCTTGTCTTAAATCTACAACGATAAATGCTATATCTATGGGGTGTTTGATAAGTTGAATTTGTTGTTGATATACGATACGTTGATAATCGTTATCAATATCTGGTTCGCCTTGCCAGTGCCACCAGTTCAGATCACCAGCATGATATATGCGTTTATTTTCAACATTAACTATAAAAGCACAACCTTCATCAGTAGATAATAATGTTTGGATTGTTAAATCGTTTATTGTATATATTTGATTTGTTTCTAAATAATGTATATTTTTTGTGGTATTTTTAATTGAAGATGAGAAAATATAAGTTTTATGTGGATGATTGATTTCTAATATGTTTTGGTTAAAGTGATCTTTATGACTATGTGATACAAAGATATATAATGGTTTCTTTTGATTGAGATGAAGTTCACCTTTATAATAATCAAAGAGAAGTAGATGTTGTTTTAGTTCGACAAGACATCCACTATGATATAAGTGTGTAATTTTCATATGAAAAAAAGAATAACAGAAATGCTATTCTTCTTCACCTTCATCATAATTAGAAACATTATGGAAAATTTGGTCAACATCATCACAATCATTTAATAATGTCATTAATCTTTCAAATAACATCATATCTTCATCTTCAAGTTCAATTGTCTCTTGAGGTGTTGTTGTAATATCATCTACATCAAATTGAACATCTGGTTTGACATCTTCAATTGCTGTTTTGATTTTATTGAGATCTGTTGGTTCACCAATAACTTTAATACGACCATCTTCTAATGTTGTTATATCTTTAGCATCAACTTCTGCCATAATTAATGCTTCTAATACAGCTTCTTCATCCATACCATTAAAAATAACAGTACTTTCAATATCATATAAATAGACAACAGAACCTTCTGCACCTAATTTAGATTTAGATTTAGTAAATGCAGGACGTACTTGAGAAATTGTACGATTAATATTATCTGTTAAACATTTAACGATTACAGTAGAGTTTCCAGGACCAAATCCTTCAAATTGAATTGGTTCATAATTTTCAGTAACACCACTTTTCACTTTATCAATTGCACGTTTAATAACATCAGCAGGAACTTGTTCTTTTTTTGCTTTATCTACTAAACGTCTTAATGCTAAGTTTCCATCTAATTCAGGTCCACCAGCTTTTGCAGCTAAATAAATTTCTTTACCATAACGAGAATATAGTTTTGCTTTTTTAGCAGCAGTTTTTGCCATTGCGACTTTACGCACTTCGTGTGCTCTACCCATGAATATTCCTCCTTTAAAATCACGTTAGTATTATAACTAATCTTTACTATAATTGCAAGAAAGAGCGAGATGTTGGGGATATTTTTGTGAAAAAAGTTGTATAAAGAGTCATTTCAAGCAAGAATATATTTAGTAGAGAAAAATATGAATATAAGGTATAATGTATGAAAGATAGAATAGTGGAGGTTTAGGATGAAGAAGGTTATTATAATTGGAGCTGGGGTTTCTGGTGTTTACTTATCTATATTGTTAAAACAAAAGTTAAATGAAAAGATGAGTGTCATTGTTTTAGAACAAAATTCTTCATCTTTAAAAAAGTTACTAGCAACTGGGAATGGAAGATGTAATTTATCTAATAGAGATATGAATATTCGTTATTATCAAAGTGATTGTCAAGATATTGTTGAGAAAATCATTACTTCTTTTGATATGCAAGAAGCAATGGCTGATATAGGATTACTTTGCCAATATCAAAATCATTTACTTTATCCAAAAAGTGAACAAGCTTTATCTGTAAAAAGAGTTTTAATGAATGAAGCTGAACGTTTAGGAGTTTTGTTTTTTTATGAACAAGAAGTGGATCTTATAAAAAGAGAACATTGTTATCAAGTTTATACACAAAAGCAAATGTTTTCAGCAGATTATGTTGTTTTTGCAATGGGAAGTGAAGCAGGGAAATTATCTGGAATTCATTCTTCACGCTATGACATATTAGAAAAATTGAATCTGAAAGTTATCTCTCCTTATCCTTCATTGGTACAGATGAAAACAAAACCTGCTTTAAAACAGTTAAAAGGTGTAAGGGTAAAAGGATGTTTTTCTTTATTGGAGAATGGACAAGTCATTCATAGGGAAAAAGGTGAATTACTCTTTACTGATTATGGAGTGAGTGGAATTGCAGTGATGCAATTATCAGCATATTGTCAACCACATCATCAATATGAAATAAGTATTGATTTTTTTGATGAAATAGATGAAAGAAAGTTTCATGAATTTATTGAACTTCGTATGAATAAAGAATATAATCATTTTTATGATGGATTAATAAATAGTAAAATTGCATTATATTTAGAGAAAATGAATTTGAGTTCTTCAAAGGAAATTGTGCGAATTTTAAAAGATATGAGATTAAAAGTTGTTGGATTACAATCATATGAAACTGCACAAGTCATGAAAGGTGGACTATCTTTACATGAAGTGAATGATTGCTTAGAACTTAATAAATATCCTTGTTTATATGCAATGGGTGAAATTTTGAATGTTACAGGGTTATGTGGAGGATATAATTTACATTTTGCATTTGCAAGTGCAAGTGTTGTAGCTAATGCTATTGAAGGAGATTTTTATGTTAAGAATTCATAATGTGAAGATAGAGTTGGGAAAAGATAATTTTAAAAAGATTCTTTCTCAAACTTTAAATATTAGAGAAAAACAAATATATGAAGTGAAATTGGTTAAGCAATCTATTGATGCAAGACGTGATAAAGTTTATATGATTTGTAGTTTTGATTTTGCTGTTGAGGATGAAGAATCTATTTTAAAAAGAAATCCTCAATTAAAAAAAGTAGAACCTTATCAATATCATTATTATCCTAAAAATAATCGTAAGGTTGTGATTGTAGGATGTGGTCCTGCTGGTCTTTTTTGTGCATATATCTTAGCTCAAGTTGGACAAGATGTTACAGTTGTTGAAAGAGGTCAGCCTATTGAACAACGTGTTTTAGATGTTGATAATTTATTAAAAAATGGAAAATTAAATTCTCAAAGTAATATTGCTTTTGGGGAAGGTGGAGCAGGGACTTTTTCTGATGGAAAATTGACAACAGGTATTAAAAATAATCGTTTACAATATATATTAGAAACATTTGTGAAACATGGTGCACCAGAAGATATTCTTTATTTATCTAAAGCACATATCGGTACTGATTATTTAAGAAAAGTCATTGTTCATATGCGTAAAAGTATGGAAGAAAAGGGTGTGAAATTTCTTTTTAATACACAAATGGTTGATTTTGAACATCATCATCAATTTGATATTGAAGTTGTTCATAATGGAGAAAAATCTTTATTAAAAGCTGATGATCTTGTATTGGCTATTGGTCATAGTGCAAGAGACACATATGAGATGCTTTATAGAAAAGGAGTTCCACTTAAACAAAAGCCTTTTGCAGTAGGTGTTCGTATTGAACAATTACAAGAAACAATTAATAAAATTCAATATAAGAAAAGTTATCTTTCTCCTTATTTGAAGGCTGCATCATATAAATTAGCAGTAAAAACAAAAGAAGGAAGAGGGGTTTATACTTTTTGTATGTGTCCAGGTGGAGTCGTTGTTCCATCTATGAATGAAGAAGGACAATTATGTATTAATGGTATGAGTTATTATGCTCGTGATGGTAAAAATGCTAACAGTGCTATTTTGGTAAATGTTCAAACATCTGATTTTGCAAGTGATCATCCTTTAGCGGGAATTGAATTTCAAAGAACATTGGAAAGAAAAGCATTTGAATTAGGTGGAGGTTCTTATCATGCTCCTGTGCAATTATTAAAAGATTATTTTCATAATTGTAAGACAACACAATTAGGTGCAGTGAAACCAACTTATCAACCAGGTATTCAATTTGCAGATATAAATGAATTATTTCCTGATTTTATTAATCGTAATTTAAAAGAAGGGCTTTTCATTATGAATCAAAAAATGAAAGGTTTTATAGATGATGATACTATCATTACTGGGATTGAATCAAGAAGCAGTGCACCTGTGCGTATAGAAAGAGATAAGACATATCAATCTTGTATTGCTCATCTTTATCCAATTGGCGAAGGTGCTGGATATGCAGGTGGTATCATGTCAGCAGCAGTTGATGGAATGATGTGTGCTGAAATGATTTTAAAGGAGGATGACTATGGAAGCAATTGAATTGCATAGAAATAAGAAAAAATCTTTTTCACCAACAAGACGAATTGCTTTTAGTTTTTTTGTGGTGATTTTAATAGGTTCTTTGCTTTTGTCATTACCTATTTCTAATCAAATTCAAGGAACATCTTATTTAGATCATCTATTTGTGTCAACTTCAGCAACGTGTGTTACAGGACTTGTTCCAGTTGTGGTAGCAGATCAATATAGTTTTATAGGTCAACTCATTATTGTGGCATTGATTCAAATAGGTGGATTAGGTTTTTTAACTTTATTAAATATGATGTTGGTTGCCTTTAAAAAGAAGTTGACATATACCAATAAGATTATTATGCAAGAAGCTTTAAATAAAAGTTCTATGAAAGACATTGGTTTATATATTAAACGTGTTATTAAATATACATTCTTTTTTGAAGGAATAGGAGCGTTATTATTATGTTTTATTTTTGTTCCTGAATATGGATTTGTCAAAGGAATTTATTATAGTTTTTTCCATTCTATATCTGCTTTTTGTAATGCTGGATTTGATGTTTTAGGAAGTCAATCATTAATAGCTTATCAAAATCATTATTTATTGAATTTTATCATTTCAGGATTAATTATTGCAGGAGGACTTGGGTTTGTTGTGTGGGTAGACTTGCGTTTATCTTGGCAAAGATATAAACAAAATTTTAAGATATTTAAATTGAAAACATTTCTTCGTTCATTAAGTTTGCATACAAAAATTGTTCTTATGGTTACTTTTGTACTTATAGTGATGGGAATGATTGGAATATTAATATTAGAATTTAATAATCCAAAAACAATAGGTGGTTTACCATTTTTAGAAAAAGTTCTGGTTAGTTTTTTTCAATCAGTGACTTTAAGAACAGCAGGTTTTGCAACAATGGATTTATCAGTCCTATATGATCCAACAAAATTATTTATGTGTATTTTTATGTTTATTGGAGGATCACCAGCAGGGACAGCTGGAGGAATTAAAACTGTAACTTTTGCAATTATGTTATTTTATATTTATTCATTGGTATTAGGAAGTAATCATGTTAAAATAATGAAAAGAACGATATCAGATCAAATTGTAAAACGTGCATTAACTATCAGTATTGTTAGTTTTTCTATAACTGTAATGGGATTATTTTTATTATCAATAAGTGAGAATAAACCATTTATTGATTTGGTTTTTGAAGTGTTCTCAGCTTTTGCAACAGTAGGTGTTACTGCTGGATTAACACCTTTACTAACAAATATAGGAAAGATAATTATTATTGTTTTAATGTATATTGGTCGTATTGGTCCAATTACAATGGTTTTAATTTTTGCAAAGAGATATAAACAAATGAAAGGAAAGGACATTGTTTATCCAGAAAGCGATGTTTTAATAGGGTAATATAATATGAGTCATAGACAATATGTGGTTTTAGGATTAGGTGTATTTGGATCTACTGTTGCCAAAACTTTATCTGAGTTTGGTTGTGAAGTTTTAGCAATAGATAAAAATCCAGAATGTGTTCAAAGAGTGGCTGATGTTGTTACAAAAGCAGTTATTGGAGATATTACGAATCAACAATTTTTACTTGATTTGGATATACAAGAATTTGATGTTGGTATTGTTGCTATTGGGAATCATTTAGAAGAAAGTTTATTAGGTGTTTTGAACTTAAAAGAAATTGGAGTGCCTTATATTATTGCTAAAGCAAAGAATAAACGTTTTAAAGTTGTTTTGGAAAAAATAGGAGCTGATCGTGTTGTTCGACCAGAAAAAGAAATGGGACAAAAGATTGCTCGTTCTTTATTAAGAAAAAATATTACTGATTTAATTGAAATAGATGAAAATTATAGTGTTGTGGAAATGAAAGTTCCTCAAGCATGGGTTGGTAACTCTTTAATAAGATTGGATTTACGTAAAAATTATGGAATTAATATTTTAGGTAAACGTAATCATGATACTCATAAATTAGAATTAACAATTGATCCTGAGTATCTTATTCAAATGGATGATCATTTTTTAATGATTGCAGAAACTGAAAAAATTGAGAAGATGGATTATCTTGTTGAGAAATAAAGAGATATGTAAATAATAGGTGAGAAGAATTGTGTTTTATAGCTTAATGGTATAAAATATCACCTGTTGGAGGAAGGAAATATGTATATTGTTGTTGTTGGATTAGGAAAAGTTGGACAGCTATTAACACAATATTTGTCAAAAGAGGGGCATGATGTTGTTGTTGTTGATCATAATAGACAAAAAGTTGAAGATATTGTTAATCAATATGATGTTTTAGGCATTTGTGGAAATGGTGCTAATAATGATATATTAATCGAAGCAGGAGTAGAAAAAGCAGATGCAGTTATTTCTGTAACAACATCTGATGAGCTAAATATTTTATCTGGACTTATTTGTAAGCGTTTAGGTGCGAGATATACAATTGCTCGTGTAAGAAATCCTGATTATTCTCGACAAAAAGATTTTTTAAGAAATGATTTAGGTTTTTCTATGATTATTAATCCTGAAGCAGAAGCAGCAAATGAAATTAGACGTATGATTACTTTTTCATCAGCAATGAAAGTTGATACTTTTGCGAAAGGAAAAGTTGAATTAATAGAATTAAAAATATTTGAAGGGATTCAATTGGTTCATTTAAAACTCAGTGATTTATCGTCAGTTACAAGATCTTCTGTTTTAATTTGTGCTGTTAAACGTGGTCAAGAAGTTATTATTCCAAATGGTGATTTTGTTATTGAACAAAATGATCATCTTTATGTGACAGGTTCACATAAAGATTTAGCACGTTTTTGTTTAGATGTTGGATTTTTAAGTAAAAAGATTAAAAATGTTGTGATTATTGGTGGAAGTAAGATTGCTTTTTATTTAATTAGACAGTTATCTGTTTTAGGTATTAAAACAAAGATTATTGAGCATAATCATCAAAGATGTGTTGAGTTATCTCAAAAGATACCTTATACAACAATTATTGAAGCAGATGGAAGTAATCATGATATTCTTTTAGAGGAAGGTATTCAAAAGAGTGATGCTTTGGTTTCTTTAACAGGTTTAGATGAAGAAAATATTATTTTAGCTTTATTAGGGAAACAATTAGGAGTAAAGAAATCTATTGCGAAAGTGAATAGAATGTCTTTAGGGCATATGTTAGATAAAATGGATATAGATAATATAGTGGATCCTAAGAGTATTATTGCTTCTCAAATTATTGGTTATTTAAGAGCTAAAGATAATAATGATGAGTCTACAAGTGTACAAACATTATATAAAATTGTTAATGATGAAGTAGAAGCTTTGGAATTTGTTGTTAATGAAAAAACAAGATATATACATAAACCTTTAAAAAATATACATATAAAAAATCATATTCTTATTGCAGGTATTTTAAGAAATAATGAGATGATTGTTCCTAAAGGTGATGATACTTTAGAAATAGGGGATCGTGTTATTATTGTAACAATTGATTCATTAATTAAAAAATTAAATGATATTTTTGAGGAATTAATATATGAATAAGAAAATGATTATTTATACTTTAGGGCAAATGCTGAAAATTGAAGGTTTTTTAATGTTTTTGCCATTATTGGTAGGGCTAATTTATCACGAACAAGAAGCTATTTATTATTTTATAGTTGGTTTGATTACTTTGGTTTTAGGTATAGTCATTAGTCATAAAAGACCTAAAAATACAGTTATATATGCAAAAGAAGGATTTGCAATTGTGGCACTGTCTTGGTTGGTTTTATCTTTATTTGGAGCAATTCCATTTTGGATTTCAAAAGAAATCCCTACATATGTTGATGCTTTTTTTGAAATTGTTTCTGGATTTACAACAACTGGTTCTTCTATTTTAACTGATATAGAGTCATTAACATATGCCAGTCTTTTTTGGCGTAGTTTTTCTCATTGGGTAGGTGGAATGGGAATTCTTGTTTTTGTTGTTGCGTTTATTTCTGATGCACCTGGAACAACAATGCATATACTTAAAGCAGAGATGCCTGGACCAATTGTAGGAAAACTTGTTTCAAAAGTAACTGTAAGTGCAAGATTACTATATAAAATTTATGCTGTTTTAACAATTATTGAAGTTGTTCTTTTAATGGTAGGTGGAATGCCTTTATTTGATAGTTTGGTTAATGCGTTTGGAACAGCTGGAACTGGTGGTTTTGCAATAAAAAATACTTCTATTGCTTATTATAATAGTGCTTATTTTGATACAATT
Source organism: uncultured Erysipelotrichaceae bacterium (assembly GCA_910588075.1). Classification (GTDB taxonomy): domain Bacteria; phylum Bacillota_I; class Bacilli_A; order Erysipelotrichales; family Coprobacillaceae; genus MGBC163490. The sequence goes on from CAJUOS010000031.1 coordinate 14,298, forward strand.
ATTACTATTTTTATGATTTTGTTTGGTATTAATTTTAATGTTATATATTTTATTATTATAGGAAAAGGGATGAATGCTTTACGTAGTGAAGAACTTAAATGGTATATTATTATTATTGGAGCTTCAACTTTAGCGATTACTGTTAATATTTTTCATCTCTATCCATCACTTATAGATGCATTTAGATATGCTGTTTTTCAGGTGGCTTCAATCATTACAACAACTGGATATGTAACTGCTGATTATGGACAGTGGCCTTTATTTTCACAAGGAATTTTGGTTCTATTAATGTTTGTTGGAGCTTGTGCTGGATCAACAGGAGGAGGAATAAAAGTTTCACGTATTGTTATTTATGTTAAAAATGCTTTTTCAGAAATGCGTAGAATGTTACATCCTCATAGTGTTGTTTCTATTAATTTTGAAGGAAAGCATTTAGAAAAATCTGTGATTAATAATATTCATGCATATTTAATATTATATTTTATTATATTTTGTACTTCTTTTTTAATCATTGCATTACAAAATATAGATTTTACTTCGGCTTTTTCTTCAGTAGCAACATGTATTAATAATGTTGGACCAGGGTTAGGAATAGTTGGACCAACTGGTAATTTTTCTAGTCTTTCATGGATTTCTAAAATTGTTTTATCTTTTGATATGTTGGTGGGACGTTTAGAAATCTTTCCAATGCTTATGCTTTTATCACCTTCATTATGGAAAAAATAAAACGTCCTATATATATTATCATAGGACGTCTTTTTTATTATTTTATTTTGATAAGCCATTCATTATTTTGGATTATGTATTGAAATTCTTGAAGATGATTATCATCAAAGACTTTTAAAAGCTCTGTAAAATCATCAGCTAACTTTAAAGATGCTAATTCATGCCTTTCAATCCATTTCATTTCTCCTTCTTTAGAAGAAGATAAACTTCCATGAAATTGATTTGTTTTAAATAAGAAAACAATATATCTTCCACCATCTTGTAAAGGAAAATGTTTAACTCCACATAAAATAGGATGATAAATATCTAAACCAGTTTCTTCCTTAACTTCTCTTTTAACAGCATCAATAAATGATTCATTATCTTCAACATGTCCTCCAGGAAAAGTATAACCTTGCCAATCTTTTTTGACTCTATTTTGTAAAAGGATAAGATTTTCATGATAAACCATACAAAGAACAGTGAGTTCTACTTTTTCAAATTTTTTCATGATTTTTCTTGTAATTTTTTATCAGCTTCATCAAATCTTTTTGTGAAAGTAACCATTATAATACAGATAATAACGATGATTCCACTAATAAGGAATATTTTATCTGATCCATAATATTGATAAACAACCCCAAATACATAACCATAAATAGCTTTGCCTATACTCATTGCAGCATTTAATAAAGTAACAGCAGTTCCAAATACAGCTGGATTTACTGAATCTTGTATATAAGCAAGACTAGCAACAGTAGAAATACCAACTCCTAAACAATGAACAATACTAATAAATACAAAAACATAAGCATTAGGTACAAATGCATAAGTTAATAAACGAATAGCCATAGGTATTGTTCCTAATAGTATAAATTTTTTATAACCTATTTTTTTAATGAGTTGTGAAGAAATCATTAAGAAAATAATTTCAGGTAAAACTTGAACAAAAGTCAACCAACTAATTAGAGAATTATTTCCTTTAAGGGTTGAAACAAGATGATTACCAGCAAAAGCTCCAGAACTATCAATAACAATTTGAGTCATCATAACAATAAGTAACATAAAAATAAAATTTTTATTAAGAAGTAATTCTTTAAAACTTCCTTTTTCTGGTTTGGCATTATCTTCTTGAATATCAGTTTTAGGGAATGAAAAACATAATAGTAAAGCAAGTCCTAATAATATAATGTAAGTTGTAAATAAAGGACCATCTAAACCATAAATATCAGCAAGAAAACCAACTGCCATACTACCTACAACATATCCTAGAGATCCCATACCTCTAATAGAACCATAATTACCACCATGTTTTGCTGTATAGTTCATAGTAATGGTATCAGACATAGGACCAGAACCAAGTCTAGCAACTTCTAATAATAAAGCAAAAATAAGTACACCAATATAAACAGTTTGTTTAGAATAAAAATATAAAATAACAATACTTGTTCCTAGTGATGTCATTAATAAAAGATTATATTTTCGAGTTTTATCTCCAATAATTCCCCATAATGGAATGACACATACACCAAGTATGAGTGAAATGGCTGTAAGTAAACCAATTTGTGAGCCTTCTAAACCAATACTTTTTTCTAAGTAAACATTGATATAAGGTATGAAACAACCAACTGCTCCTATAAGCAAGAAATAGAAAGCTTGAAACTTAATAATATTTTTATCTTTCATACAATAAATCCTCCATTTTTTTAATTATACAAAATGTCAATATAAAAAGTGCTTTTATTTCAATATTAGAAAAAAATATTGTACTATAAATGATTGTTTGGTTTATTACATACCATTTTTAATATTTAACTGATTATTTTGAAAAGAAATAATAGGAAGTTGGATTTGTTTTTTGATTTTATACCCTTGAAAAAATGAGTCAATCTCATATAATAAAAAGTAAATAAATTGGTCAAACCAAATGGGTTAAAGGAGAAAATGAAATGAACAAAGCTTTTAATGAACTCTCTAAAGAAAAGCAACAAACTATTTATAATGCTGCTATGGAAGTGTTTGGAGAGTATGAATATAAACGGGCATCTACTGATCTTATAGCATCAAAAGCAGGTGTTTCAAAGGGATTGCTGTTTTATTATTTTCATAATAAAAAGACTTTGTATATGCAGACTTTTGAATATGTATCAAGAATTATTGAAGATGCAATCTCTGATGCATATTTATTAGAGATAACTGATTTTTTTGAATTAATTACTTATGCAACTAAGAAAAAAATAAAAATATTGATTGAAAATCCATATATTATGTATTTTTCTATTCGTTGTTTTTATTCACAGAAAGAAGAAGTATCAAATGAAATTCAAACAGAAATAAGTCATGGAAAGGATAAGAAGTATGATATATATTTTAAAAATATTGAATTAAATAAATTTAAAAATGATGTTGATCCAGAAAAAATTTATCATATGTTAGTTTGGATGACTGATGGTTATCTTCATTCACAACAGATGAAAGGAAAACAGATAGAAATTGAAGAAATAAATAAAGAGTTTACACAATGGGTAGCAATGTTTAAAAGTATTTCATATAAGGAGGAATTTCAATGAGTATAATTAATATTCAAAATTTGACTCGTGACTATGGATCAAAAAAAGGTGTATTTGATGTATCTATTCAAGTGGAAAAGGGTGAAGTTTTTGGATTTCTTGGTCCAAATGGTGCTGGTAAAACTACAACTATTCGTCATTTGATGGGATTTATTAATCCTAAAATTGGAAGTTGTCAAATTGATGGTTTAGATTGTTGGAAAAATCATGATGAAATTCAAAAAAGACTAGGTTATATACCTGGCGAGATTAATTTTTTTGATGATTTGACTGGCAAAGAGTTTTTGAAGTTTGTTGCTGATTATCGTGATGTAGGAAAGGATAATCGAATGCAAGAAATGATTGAACGATTTGAATTGGATACAAGAAGTAAAATTAAAAAAATGAGTAAAGGGATGAAACAAAAACTTGGTATTGTTGCTGCTTTTATGCATGACCCTGATATACTTATTTTAGATGAACCAACAAGTGGACTTGATCCTTTAATGCAAAATCGCTTTATTGAACTGATAGCAGAAGAAAAAAAGAGAGGAAAAACAATTCTTTTATCAAGTCATATGTTAGAAGAAGTGGAAAGCACTTGTGATCGTATTGGGATTATTCGAAATGGAAAGATTGTGACAGTTGATTCAGTTGAAACATTAAAGAAACGTCATATGCATACATATACAGTTCATTTGAATTCTCCAGAATTAGCAGAGGCTTTTGCTAGGGATTTTGATGGAGAATGTAATGGAAATAGTGTTACAGTTACTGCAAAACAAAGTTTAGACACCATCTTTATGAATTATTATGGAGGTAAATATAATGATTAATATGACTTTATATAAAAGAGAAATGAAGGGCAGTTTAAAAATACTTATTCTTTTTGCAGCTGTTATTACTATGTATGTAACAATTATTATCAGTATGTATGATCCAGAAATGATGGCTACTTTAGATGGTTTTTATGAAGTTATGCCAGAATTGATGGCATCAATTGGTATGAGTGCTGGAGCAACAAGTTTGATTGGATTTATGATTTCATATCTTTATGGATTTATTTTACTGATTTTTCCAATGGTATTTTGTATTTTGCGTGGAAATAGTCTTGTTGCTAAATATACAGATAAAGGTTCAATGGTAACTTTATTAGCAGCCCCAATAAAACGAAGAACTATTATATTAACACAAATATTTGCTCTCATGAGTGGAATTTTATTACTTATTATTTATGTTACAGGTTTAGAAATTATAATAGCACAAACAATTTTTCCAGGAGAGTTAATCGTATCAGATTTATTAAAATTGAATACTGCTCTTTTATGTCTACATTTATTTATTGGGAGTATTTGTTTTCTTGCTTCTTGTGTTTTTTCTGATACTAAATATAGTATTGCTTTTGGTGCAGGAGTTTCAGCTTTTATGTATATACTTCAAATGTTAGCGAATGCAGGAGAAAAGGCTGATATACTTAAATATTTTACCTTTTTTACTCTTTTTGATGCAAATGGTATTATAGCAGGAAAAAGTGGTGCAATTATTGGAATATTAGTTTTATTGCTAGGAACAATAGGGCTTTATACAATAGCGATAAATGTATTTTGTAATAAAGATTTACATATTTAGTTAAGTTTATAAACTATTTTGAATTGATTAAACATGAGTAAACATTTTTATGATTTTGCTTGTGTTTATTTTTTTATATGTATTCATCTTCTCATTTTTAATTATGTCATATATTTCTATTTTAGAAATGTTTGTTTCAAATTGTTTTTAAATAATAAAAAAGCAAGTAAAGACAATAGTCTTACTTACCCTGATTGAGAAATTATAAGTGTGAGTTTATTATATATTATTTTCAATTGACTATCTATTGCATAGTCAATTTTTACTTTTTTGTGTAATTCTTTAAATGGTATAATATCAATTTATTTCATTGTTTACAATATATAAGGAACTATGATGTTCTATTTTTTTGTATTCTTTTTTTCAACAATGATTTCTTCTCCTGTTTTTATATCATAAAAATGAACAAGCTGAGTTTGAGTATCAAATATAGCATAAGTATTTTTCTTAGGATAACTTCTTCCTAATGTAAGACTTCCAGGATTGATGATGATTATATCTTCATCTTGATAAAAATAGGGAATATGTGTATGACCAAAACAAATGACATCAGCTGGATACTCTATGAGTAGTTGTTTTAATGTTGTTGGATTATAGGCATAATTATTTCTATGTCCATGTGTAATAGTAAATGTTGTATTATCGATTGTAAAGTGACTAATATAGGGAATATCAGCAAAATCATTATTTCCTTTACACATATATAAATTAGCGATATCACCTGGTTTGTATCCAAGATAAATATCACCACAATGAATAGTTGCATCGATATGTGGAATGGATGCTATAAATTGATCTAAGTCTTTTTTTCTTAAAAAATGAGAATCTGAGATAATTAATATTTGACCCATAGTCATAAACCTCCTTATGGTTTTTTTGAATAAAGTATGTTACTATTATAATAACAGATAATATGAAGGATGGTAAGTATAATGTGTGCATTAATTCAATTTAAAAACATAATAAAGAGTTATACAATGGGAGATATTACCATTAATGCTAGTGATGGTGTTGATTTTGAGGTTAATAAAGGGGAATTTGTTGTTATTGTGGGTGCTTCTGGAGCAGGAAAAACAACAATTTTAAATCTGTTGGGAGGAATGGATATACCAACTAAAGGTTCTATTCTTGTTGATGGGGAAAATGTTGCATTATTTGATGAAAAGAGATTAACAGAATATCGTCGAGATGATATTGGTTTTGTCTTTCAATTTTATAATTTAGTTCAAAATTTAACAGCTTTAGAAAATGTTGAATTAGCATCACAAATATCCAAAGATCCTCTTGATCCAAGAAATATATTAGAACGTGTTGGGCTTGCAGATCGTATGATGAATTTTCCTGCACAATTATCTGGTGGAGAACAACAACGTGTTGCTATTGCGAGAGCTATTGCTAAAAATCCGAAATTATTATTATGTGATGAACCAACAGGCGCTTTAGATTATCAAACAGGGAAAGCTATTTTAGGCTTATTAAGAGAAATGTGTGAAACATATAAAATGACAGTTATTGTTATTACTCATAATTCAGCTTTAGCTCCAATGGCTGATAGAGTCATTCATTTAAAGAATGGAAAGGTGAGTGGTGTTGAATTAAACAAACATCCTCAACCCATAGAGGATATAGAATGGTAAAGAAAAAGCAAGCATATTATAAGAATTTAAGAAGAACGATTTTTAAGTCTAAAGCAAGATTTTTGTCTATTTTTTCAATTGTTTTTTTAGGAGCTGCTTTTTTTGCTGGACTAAGAAATACACCTGGAACAATGATAATGTCTATGGATCAATATTTGGATAAATATCATTTTGCTGATTTAACATATATGGTAAGTTTAGGGTTAAGTCAAGATGATATAGATAGTATTAAAGATACAAAAGGAATTCAACGTATTGAATGTGGATATCAATTTGATGCTCAAATGAAACATCAAGATGATTTGTTAGGAGTTAAGGTTTATTCAAGTGAAAAGTTTGAAAGTGGAATGATTCATTATCCTGATTTATTAGAAGGACAATTTCCTCAAAAAGATAATGAATGTCTTGTTGATCAAGAATTGGTAAATAAATATCATTTAAAATTGAACAATAAGATAAAATTATCAAATGAACAAGGAAAGAAAGAATTTATTATTTCTGGTATTGTTAATGATACACGATATATTTCTGATATAGATAGAGGAACGAATAGTTTAGGTGATGGAACAAATGTTGGATATATTGAAATTTTAAATAAGAAAAATGAATTTTTAGCTATACCTGATAAGTTATATGATTTACGAGATGAAAAAAAGTTATATAATCAAGTTACTATTAGTGTTGAAGGTGCAGAAAAGTATAATATTTTTTCAGATGATTATGATGACTATATTGAAAAAGTAAATACAAAAATAAAAAGTGTTTTATCTTTACGAATGAGTCGTTTATATGATGATTTAACAGAAGATGCACAAGAGGAATTAAGTAAAGCACAAAAGGAATATAATAAGGGTTATAAGACATATCAAGATGCTAAAGAAACTTTTGATTCTAAGATGTTAGATGCAAAAATTGAATTAACAAATGCTAAGATTAAATTAGCTGAAAAAGAAGTTGAATATTTAAAATCTTCTGAAAATGCAACACAACAAATAGGAACTGTTACTATGGAAATTGCTTATTTAAAGGAACAAATGTCTCAGTTTAATAAAACTTTAGATAATCAACAATCAGGTCCTTCTCAAGGAAATACTCAAGTTCCTAATGAAATCAATCAATTGGCAATGATTCAAGAATTATCAACTGCTTTAAAACAGATTTCTGAAGCATTAGAGATTTCAATAGAGAAGACAACACAAGCAATTGGTGGTTTAAATCAATTGCAGGGAGGATCTTTACAAATCCAAAAAGCAAAATTAGAAATTGAAAAACAAGAAAATAAATTAACTTTAGAGGAATTAAAAACAACAAAAAAATTAGAAGAATCGAAATTAAAATTAGATGATGCTTCACAAAAAATTTCTGATGCTAAAAAGGAAATGAATAAAATTCCTAAAGGAAAAGTTTATACGTTGACTAAAAGTGAAAATGCAGGAGTGATGAGTTTTTTAGCAAATAAAGATTCTATTTCAGCTATTGCGAATGTTTTTCCTTTAATGTTTTTCCTTGTTTCAGCTCTTGTTTCATTAACAACAATGACAAGAATGGTAGAAGAACAACGAGGTCAAAGTGGAATTTTGAGAGCATTAGGTTATTCAAAATGGGATGTTATACAACAATATATTATTTATGTAATTTTAGCAACATTCTTTGCTTGTCTTTTAGGTATAATTGCAGGAACACAGTTTTTTCCACGTATTATTTATTATCTTTATCATTTAATGATGTTTAAAGTTAATGCTCCTATCGTTATTGATTCTCATTGGATGGTAGCAATACAAACAGTCTTTATTTCTGTACTTGTTACTTTAATTGTTACTTTGATTGTATGTATAGGTGAACTTAATCTTATGCCTTCAGTATTAATGAGACCAAAAGCACCTAAAGTTGGTAAACGTATTATTTTAGAAAAAATAACAATGATATGGAAAAGGTTGTCTTTTAATCAAAAGGTAACAATGAGAAATATATTTAGATATAAGAAGCGTTTCTTTATGTCTATAATAGGTATAGCAGGATGTACAGGTTTAATTATTACAGGTTTTGGGGTTAAAAATTCTGTATCACAAGTTGTGAATTTACAATATAAAGAAGTAATGAAATATGATGTATTAGTAAGGTTAGAAGATAATATTTCAACAAAAGATGCTAATAAATATCAAGAAAAGTTACGTCAACGAGATGAGGTTACAAATGTTGAATATGTTTTAGAACAAAATATTAATGTTTTAAAGAATAAAGAGGATTTGATTGGAAATCTTGTTGTGTATCAGTCTATGGATAATATTTCTAATTTTGTATCTTTAGTTGATTATCAAAATCAAAAACCAATTGTATTAGATGATGAAGGTGTTATTATTGCTCAAAAAACAGCTGAGCTTCTTAATGTTGAGGTTAACGATACAATTGATATTGAAATTAATGATGAAAAATATAATGTTAAAGTAAGTGGTATTACACGAAATTATTTTATGAATTATATTTATATGTCGCAAACTTTTTATGAGAGTATAACATCTTCTCAATTAGAAGTTAATCATGCTTTTTTAAATATGAAAAAGGTAGATTCTTCATATCAAAGAACTTTAGAAGATTATATGAAAGAAAATGATTTTGGTAGTGTATCATATATGAGTGAAATGGGTTCTGATTTTAATACTCAAGTACAAAGTGTTGATATGGTTGTTATTATTTTAATTATATGTGCAGGAGCATTGAATTTTATTGTACTATATAATTTAACAAATATTAATATTCAAGAGCGTAAGAGTGAAATTGCAACAATAAAGGTATTAGGATTTAGAAAGAAAGAAGTCTATGATTATGTATTTAGAGAGAATATTTTCTTATCAATAATAGGTTCTATTTTAGGTATGTTTTTTGGTTATGTTTTACATCAGTTTATAATTAAAACAGTTGAATTAGATGTTACAATGTTTGTAAGAACATTGAATATATGGAGCTATGTGATTGCTGTTATATTGACAATTAGTTTTACTTTATTTATTAATTTTACAATGAGACGTGTATTAAATAAAGTAGATATGGTTGAGTCTTTAAAAAGTATAGAATAGGGGTCAAAATGATGACTCCTATTTTTCTTTTCCTTGTTCAAACAATTTTGACATTTCTTCAGGTGTTTCTACCATGCCTCGTTTATACCATTCATCACACCAACCAAAAATAAGATATGCAACTGTTACTTTAGAATAAGCAATAATATTCATGTCTTCTTTTTTGTAATCTAAGCAAGAAAGAATATTATCTATAAGAAAATATTGAATATTTGCTTTATATAATAGTTCTATTATATTTTTATTCTTTTGAAAAAAAGTAAAAATATTGTATGCTATATTGTTTTGATCATTCCATTCAACTTTCCATTTTTCAAATATATCATTGAGATAATATCTTAAAATCTCATCTTTATTTTTAAAATTACGATAAATTGTTATATGAGATAATCCAGCTTTATCTGTAATATCTTTATTTGTAATAGATGTATACTTCTTTTTCTTCATTAAAATAATGAGAGCTTCTGCTATATATTTTTTTGATAAATCACTTTTTGATTCCATTGTTATAAAACACCTCTTTTTCTAACTCTTGTTTATTTGACTATTGTTTTTTTATTTTTAATAACATATAATTCGTACTGTTAGAAATATAACATTTGATAAAACAAATGTCAAGGAGGCTATATGATGTTAATGAAGCAAAAGATTATTATTCTTGGAGTTATAGTTTTAATTGGTTTGGTTTTAGGAAGATTAATAGTGAGATTATTCTTAAATTTCTTATTAGGTGGGACATTATTTGGAGGTAATTTTCTATGAAAGAAAGGAGAAAGGGAAAATTTATGTTTATATTTCTTTGTATATTTGTATTTGTTTGTTCATTAGGTATAGGTATTATTTCAAAGATTGTTATTCAACCTGATTGGCCAAAAAGATATTCCGTTGAATTTACAGATGAAATAGGAAAGGTTTATAAGGATATTTCTTATGGAGAAGAAAAAGCAAATAAGTTTGATTTATATTTACCTGCTGATTATTCAAAGAAGAATTATGGATTGGTTGTTTATTTACATGCAGGTGGTTTTACCCAAGGAGATAAAGAAGATGATTTAAAAATGTTAGCTTGGTTATGTAGTAAAGGATATGTTGCAGCTGGTATTAATTATACATTAAGGAATGAAACAAATGATAAAAGTGTTTTATCACAATCAAATGAAATAAAAGAAGCTATACCAAAAGTTATAGAAGTAGCAGAAAAATATGGATATCATATTGATGAAATGGCTATTGCTGGAGGATCAGCAGGTCATACTCTTGCTATGATTTATGCTTATAGAGATGCTTCTTCTTCGCCTGTTCCTGTGAAATTATTGTTTGGGGCTGTAGGACCATCAAGTTTTTATGCAGAAGATTGGGATATATATGGATTCGATAGAAATACAGATGAATCAAAAGAAGCTGCTGCTAATCTTTTTGGAATTATGGGTGGAGTTAAATTGACACCTGAAATGATTAGAGATGGTTCTTATTTAGAAAGGCTAAAGCCTATATCAGCAGTTATGTGGATTAATAAAGATACTGTGCCTAGTGTTGTCGCTTATGGAAAATATGATAAAGTTCAACCTTTTAAGGGTTCACAGCGATTGTTAAAAGCATATAAAAAATATAATGTGGATTATAAATATTTTGAGTGTTCTCATTCTGGACATGGTCTTCAAAATGATAATCAAATATATAAAGAATATATGGAAGCAGTTGAAGAATATTTAGATAAATATATGATAGTAAAAAGATGAAAGGGATTATGAAGAAAGTGATAGAAGTAATAGGGATTATTATTTTCATTATTGTTGTATTTATTATTGGAGTATTATTTTTTATGTTATTTATACCAGCAGTACCCAATCATTATGTAAATGAGGTTAAGACAGATGGAAAGATTGAATCTCAGTATCTACAAATGGGGCATTGTAAAGTTGCAAGTTTTAAAAAAGATGGTTCTGAATTAATAAAAAAATATTATGTATATTATCCAGAAGAGTTGGAATACAATAATAAAAAATATCCAGTAATAATTGTGCTTAATGGAACAGGGATTTTACCTAAAAAATATAAAGCATTATTTAAGCATTTGACATCATGTGGATTTGTTGTTATAGGTAATGATGATGGAAATGCAGGCTCTGGTCAATCTGCTGATGAATCAATGAATTTTATTATATCTGAAAATAAAAATCACAAGAGTGTTTTGTATGGAAAATTAGATTTAGATAATATTGGAATAACGGGACATTCGCAAGGAGGAGCAGGTGTACTGTCAGCTATTTCTATTATGGAACATAAGGACAAGTATAAAACAGCAGTTGTGTTATCTCCAACTCATGAGGAAACAGCACATCAATTTGGTTGGAATTATGACTTAACTCAAATAGCTACACCTTTATTGATGATTGCAGGGACAGAAGGTGAATTTGAAACTCAAGCTGTTATACCACTTGAAAAAATGAGCAAAATGTATAATAAAATAACATCATCAAAAGTGATGTTAAGGAGAAAAGGAGCAGATCATGGACAAATGCTTTATTCAGCAGATGGATATGTAACTGCTTGGTTTCTGTATTATTTAAGAAGTAATACATTTGCGAGTCAGGCTTTTATTGGAGATTCTCCAGAAATAATAGAAAATCAATTGTATCAAGATCAAAAAATAGATTTAAAAAGAAATTAAGAACTTGTTTTAAGTTTATAAATTAATTGATATCAATCATAAGAAAATATAGGGAGAATTTTATTTAAAAGTAAAGCCTTATTTAACTTTAATAAATAAAAATTATGAAAAATTCTTTAATATAATGTTAGGTTATTTGATGAAGTTATAAATATTATAATGGATAGTTAATATGAAATAGTACATAATATAGATTGTGTATTATTTCTAATAATGACAAATGATAGTTAAAAAGTATTCAATTTTATTTCTTAATATATCTTTTAAATATAAAATAAAAACTTATGAACGTTTTGTAGTTCATAAGTTGTTTTTTATTGGAGCGGGTGATGGGAATCGAACCCACGTAGTCAGCTTGGAAGGCTGAAGTTCT
>CAJUOS010000032.1 GCA_910588075.1 uncultured Erysipelotrichaceae bacterium
ATAGAGAAAAGAAAACTGAAGAATTATTTAAATCCTCCAGTTATATTATAGAGCCTATTTTTGAGAAAGGAGGCCATAAAACCTCCTTTTTGAATATAGAAACGTATAAAAAAGTCGATTTGTGAAATAATTGACAAGAGAGAAGCGATAGTATATGATAAAAATATAATTTTACTAAAGAAAGAAGGAATATAAATGTTATTAGATGGAAAAATTGCAATAGTAACAGGAGGAACAAGAGGAATAGGATTTGCGACTGTTAAAACTTTTTTAAATCAAGGTGCAAAAGTTGCATTGTTTGGTTCGCGTAAGGAGACTGTTGATATTGCTTTAGAGAAATTAAAGGAAGAAAATAAAGATTATCCTGTCATTGGATTATATCCTAATTTAATGAATCCTCAAGAAGTAAAGGAAGCTTTTAAAAAGGTTGTAGATACATTTGGTAGGTTGGATATTCTAGTTAACAATGCTGGGATATCTCAAAGAGATAAAATTTTTGATTATAATGTTGAAGATTTTGAAAAAATTATGAACTTAAATGTAAATGCGGTGTTTATTTGTTCTAAAGAAGCTGCTCATATTATGAAAGAGCAAGGTGGCGGAGTTATTTTAAATACAAGTTCTATGGTTTCTATTTATGGACAACCATCAGGAAGTGGATATCCTACATCAAAGTTTGCAGTAAATGGGATGACAAAATCTTTAGCAAGAGAACTTGGGAAAGATAACATTCGTGTGAATGCAGTAGCTCCAGGTGTTACCAAAACAGATATGGTAGCTTCTTTACCTGATGCTGTCATTCAACCTATTATTGCTGGTATTCCATTGAAAAGAGTGGGAGAACCAGAAGATGTTGCAAATGCTTTTGTTTTTTTAGCAAGTGATATGGCAAGTTATATTACAGGTGTTGTATTGTCTGTTGATGGAGCAGCACGTTCTTAAAAGGATACAAAGAGTTTATGGTTATATTCTATAAGCTCTTTTTTTATTAAAAAGTTAGATAATAATGAATGGCTTTTATAGAAAAATTAATTATAAGATGAAAAATAAAAATGAGCAATATTATTATCATTTATTATTTTATAAAGAAATTTTTGAAGGAAAAGTAAGTGTTTTTTTTGATGAATAATGTTATAATATAAAATGAATGTATAAAAATATAGAAGGGGGAATATCTATGAAAGTAATACGAAACATTGTAAATAATAAATTGAGAATATTTGTGATTATTGTTTTAATGTTAAGTTTGATGATACCATTATCACAGATGATGATCGTTGATGCAGCATCAAGTTCAACTTGGAATGATGATTTAGCAGAGTGGAAAAGTTATGGACAAAATGGATGGACAGAAACAAAGACAAATGTTCCTAAATGGAGTGGAACAAATGTAGCAGCAAGTCAAACAGGAGATTCTCAAACAAATCCTTTAGCAATTCCTCAACAACTTGCTTCTGAAAAAGTTACTTATTATCAAATGAATCAAATGAGTGATGGAAGCTGGCGTTTGGAAATGCCTAAGAAAGTTGAAGAAGATGTAACTTATTATGCTGTTTATTCTCCAGAACAGTTTCGTTATGCAATGACAAGAGGATATCATATTAAATTGATGCAAGATTTAGATATGGTAGGAAATGATGGTCGTTCTTGGAGTGCAGTTGCTTTTACTAATCAAGTATTTATTGATGGAAATGGACACACTATTTATAATCTTAATGGAAATTGTTTGATATCTAGTTGGAGTCAACCTTTGATTGTTAAGGATTTAAAAGTTTCTTCAGCATCTTTAACTGAAGGGTTATTAGGTAGAAGTACAAGTAATACGTATATTTCTATTGAAGATGTTGCCTTAGAACATGCTATTGTTACAGGTGGAAATAGTCATTTAGGTGGATTGATTAATGCTGCCTATTATCGTGCTAGTGGTTCTGCTGCTAGAGTTTATGCTAATCGTTGTCATACAAAAAATGTGTACGTTTATAATACAAGTGGTTCATGTTCTGGAAATATTTTTGGACCTATAAGTGGATATGTTGAAAATTGTTATGCAATTGATGGAACAATGAGAACAAATTCACATTCAGGTGCATTTACTTCTTGTGCTGGGAATTATATTATCCAAAATTGTTTTACAAATGTAAGAGCTTATGCAAGTAGTAATACTGGAGCTTTTGTAGGACATGTTGAAGATAGTCAATATACACCTGGTGGAGATGGTGTAACAAAGTTTATTAATTGTTATGCTTCGGGTTCAGTAGAAGGAAGCACAAATATGGGTGGTTTTGCTGCTGGAGCAGGTGTTTGTGGGGCAAACTATCCTTGTAATTATTTATTTGAAAATTGTTATTCTACAGCTATGGTAGGTATGTTAGGTAATGGAAATAATCAAGGAGGTTTTTTAGGGTGCCAAGAAGCTAATGCTAATTCTGTTTTCCGTAATTGTTATGCAGCAGGAGAAGTTGGAACTTTAGGAACAAACTTGGAAGATGCAAGTCCAATGGGTGGATTTGTTGGTGGACATGATGGTGGAACAGTAACATTAGAAAACTGTTATTATGATAAACAAACAACTGCTATGAAAGAAAAAGCAGGATATGGAAATGCTACAGGTTTATTAACTCAAGAACTTATGAAAACATTACCTGATGGGAAATCAGCAAGTGAAAGTGCATGGATATTGACTGATGGAACATATCCACAATTAAAGATTTTTGCTAATAATGAAAATTATTCTGGTGAAGATAAAAATAATGCTGATGCTTATTCTAAGGCTTCTGTTTGTACAGCTATTTTATACCCATCAAATATTAGCGAAAAAGATTTTGAAACAATTGATAAAACTGATTATGATACAGTTCGTAGTTTACGCTTTTTATTCCCTCTAACAAATAATACTTTAGCCAATACAACAGGATCATATGATATTTCATGGGAAAGTGATGGTACAAAGTGTGCAGTAGATGGTATGGAAGATGCAGATGTTGTTGCGATTAAATCTGCTGATCCAAAAAATCCTAGTGATGATTATACAGTAATGAGTTTAGCACCAGGAGTAAGTATGGTAACAGTAAGTGTAAAAACAAATGGTGTGACAGGACAACGACAATTGAGATTAGTACCAACATCAGCAATTACTATGGTTCAAAATACAGAAAGTAATGTTACTTCTGGTTTAGATGCAACTATTTATGCAGTTCCAGATGGAGAAAAAACAGATGAAACTTTAAATGTTAATTATTTGACATATAAAGAGGTTAATTATGATCATCGTATAGGTATGTTCTTTGCTTCTGGAAACAGCATGGGACAAAATGTACAAAAACAAGGTTTAGAAGGTATTAAACAGGATACAGTTGATGAGTTTTCAAAAGTTGTTTTAAATGAGCAACCAGGAGGAACTGTTTTAACAACAATTCAAAAGAAAATGCCTGATGGAACACTTAAAGATTTAACAACAACAGAAGATTTAGTGAAGCTTTTTACAAGTAAAAGAGCTGCTTTATCTAAAGATATTGGAGAATATTATTTTAATTATCGTTGGTATTTGAATAATAATAATGTTGGAAGTAATAATGGTTATTTACAAACAAGAAAAAAATTAACGATTTTACCTGCTGTTACTCCAGTTTATTATCGTAATTATGATAGTAAAGATAAGACACAATTATCACTTCCAAATGGAGTGATTCCAGCAGATCAAAAAGCATTATATTATAAAAATGGTGATGTTTTAGGAAATTTACCAACTAATCCAGAAAGAGTAGGATATGAGTTTTCAGGATGGTCATTAAGTCAAAAAGGATTTGGCGAAGATGATGCTATGAAAGTGGATAAAGAGACTAAGATTGATACAGATTGGGCAAATGATAATTATAAAGTAGAGTTCTATGCAATATGGAAAGCTAAAAAAATTCCAATTCAATATCAAGATGATGATGAAACAATTAATGGTGAACAGGAAACAGATAAACCAATCAAGTTACCAGAAGAAAAACCAAAGAAACCTGATCATTCATTTGTAGGATGGACTCCAGATCCTAATGGAAAGGAACCATACCCAGATTTAGATGAAAAGACATTATTAGATTTACTTGAAGATTATCCTGAATTGTTAGAGGAAGATATTGTTTTTTATCCAGTGTTTGAAAAAAATCCTGATCCAGAAGTAAAAGTAAAGGTAGAAAATAAGACAGATCCTGATGGGGAAAATGTTCAAGTATATGATGTATTGAAGTATACAATTACAGCTAAAAATAAGGAAGATGAAACCAAATGGAAAGATGTTAAGATTAAAAATCAATTGCCTGCTGGTTTGACTTTAGTAGAAGATAGTATAAAATTAATCGATCCAGACGGAAAAGAAATTATTCTTAATTCCAAAGATGTTTATAATAAAGAAACACATACAATAGAAATTCCTATTGAATTAATAGAAGGTGGAACAGAATATCGTATTGAATATGATGTTTATGTTAATGGTAAGGCTGTTAATGAAAAGGATAAAGATATTCATAATACTATTAAAGTAGAAGGAAAGAATCCTGATGGAAGTGAAGCGAATACTGAAAATAAAACAGTTTTACCTGATGGCGGAGAAGATATTGTTTTAGCTGATCCAGAACCTGAAATTAAGGTAGAAGTAGAAAATAAAACAAGACCAGTAACTGAAAAACCAAAAGTTGGAGATGAATTGAAATATACAATAGAAGTTGAAAACAAAAGGGAACATTCAGACTGGTTAGATGCTATAATTGAAAAAGAGATTCCAGATGGTTTAGAAATTATTTCAGAGTATATAGAAATAGAATATCCAGATGGACATAAAGAAAAGATTAAATTATCTGATGTTTATGATGAAGAAACAAGAATACTCAAAATACCACTTGGAGATATTCATGGAAAAGAAAAGTATAAGATTTATTATGATGTAAGAGTAGAAAAAGATGATGTTAATCTTGGTGATGATTTCATGGATATTGAAGGGAATACACCAAGTAAGAAACCAGTAAAAGTGGATAAAGAAGAGAGTGAATCAGATGTTTTAGGAGAAGACTTTAATAATAAAGTTAAAACTGAGGATGAAGCAAATATGGCTTTATGGTTATATACAATAGGAGCATCAGTTAGTTTGTATATGTGTCTTGTATTAGATAAATATAAGAAAAGAAAATTGAATGAAATGTAGTTGTAAAAAGACAATATAAAAACAGTAAAATGTTGATATGTATTGTCTTTTTTTATTGCTTTTAACTTATTATTCTAATTTTGATATTTTATCATATAATATTTTGAGGTGTTTCCATGTTGAAAAAAATATGTGTTTGTTTATGTGTAGTTATGCTTATTATTTTTCCTATAAATGTAAGTGCAGAAGGATTGAAACTTGCACCTAATGCATCTTCATCTATTCTTATTGAAGCTTCAACAAAACAAGTTTTGTATGCTAATAATGAAAAACAAAAGCTTTTTCCAGCATCAACAACAAAAATTATGACTATGATTTTAATGTTTGAAGCAATTAATAAAGGAAAATTAAAATGGGATGATGTTTTAACTTGTAGTGCTTATGCAGCAAGTATGGGAGAAAGTCAGGTTTATTTAGAGGAAGGGGAATAAATGAGTGTTTCTGATTTGTTTAAGTTGATTAGTATTGCATCTGCTAACAATGTAATGAGCCTATGGAGGAATTTATAGTTCAATTAACAAAAGAACATGGTTCAATTTATAGATAAATGGCATCCTTTTTATGAAAATATGAAGATTAACATCTATATTTTAATTGAATAGATACATATAGGACAATCTTATGTTACAGATTGTCTTTTTTTGTTTTAATTACATAACTATTATCAAACGAATAGCTATGTAGAAAAGAGGAACAGTATATATATGAAACACGATTGTGTAGTCATTACTATTGCTAATCAGAAGGGTGATGTTGGTAAACCAATGATATCAGTAAATTTAAGTGCGTGTTTGTCATTACATGGTAAAATTAAATCAATATTTCTATTTAACTTTGCCATTTTATCACCACATATAGAATATCATAATGATAGTGTTTGTTCTATAGTATACAAAAATAAGCATTTGTACATTTGTAAATGATGTAAAACAAAAAATGAAAAGGATTTAGTTTCCATTAATTGTTTACGCTTTTCAATAGGTGTGAGATAC
This sequence comes from uncultured Erysipelotrichaceae bacterium, assembly GCA_910588075.1. Lineage (GTDB taxonomy): Bacteria > Bacillota_I > Bacilli_A > Erysipelotrichales > Coprobacillaceae > MGBC163490. The sequence goes on from CAJUOS010000032.1 coordinate 6,178, forward strand.
TTTAATACTTACATAGGTATATTATTTGATATTTTTAAATAAGCTTTTGCCTGTTTTTTTAAGATCTTCTAATGAATAGAATGTCAGATAACTATAGAATCTCTCATTATCATTCCTATGACTTCTTTCTACTTTCCCATTATGTCTTAGAGTTTTTGGTTTTATTTTTTGATGATAAATATTTTCATCAATGCAAAGTTTATCAAGTGGATGTGTGTGTTTAATATTTGATTTATTATATGTAAACTCTAAATCATTATCAGTTTGTATGATTTTAGGTTTATATCCATAAAGAGGAACAAGAGCAGTGATACTTACGACAGATAAAATCGATATCATTACCATTACGAAAAGTAGTGACAGCGTGAAATTTAGTGTTTAAATCATGTGGCAAATAACGTTTATTATGTGATATATTGTATATGGTGATTGAAATCCTTTCGTTGCTTATTTGGTCATAATCAATTATACAGGAAATGAATCACTTTTTTATATCAAATTGTTTCACATCAATTGTAATACTACAACTCAATATATAGATAATGTATATTGAGTTGACATTTATATGCAAAATGCTATAATAAAATTAGAAAGCGCTTTCACAAATGTAACATATGATATTAGGATATGTTTTTGATAATTCTGGTTTTGAAATGTTGATAATAATTAAATATATTAAAAAATTGGGTTAAAAAGGGGTATCATATGAATAATGTTATTTTAAGTATATTGTATTTTGATTTTCTTTATGAAATCAAAACTACAAAACAAAATTTATATCAATAACATGTAGGAAAAAATATGACATTATTAATGATTCTATATATGTATATGGAAATAAATAGTGGCATATTAAACAACTTATTATTATAATTGCTATTATTATAAATATAATATTTTTGACACATCTTTGTTTACAGTAAGTGTTGTAGTGTTATTAATGTTAATTGACCAAATTTACAGAATTTTTTTCTTGAAGTGTATCAAGAAGAACCGTTTAATAACATTAAATAAGGAGGAAAATTATGAAAAAAATAATTGTATTAGTTATAAATTTATTAATGATTTCATCATTAATAATCCCTACTTATGCTTTGGGTAACAGAATTATTTCTATTAAAGATTTAAGAACAAATAATGCAATTTCTAATGCATATACGACCATATTTGATATTAAGTCTGGTAAAAGTTATGATTATATATCTGATGATAATGGTTGTATAGATATACCTTTGAGCGATTATAATGAACTTAATAATCAATTTATATATATATCTGCACATAACGATGAATATTATGGAAGTTATTCTACAAATATCATAAATGAAGTTTTATATATTGAAGAAGATTCTTCGTTTGAAAAGCATAAATCGAGTATATCAAATTATTCTGCAACCGATTGGAATATCATTAGTTCCTCATATGTGGAAGATATTTATGTACCGATTGCTCAAGTAGCGACATATGGTGGATTAAAAGCTGGTATAAAATTTGAATCATCATATACATGGTCAATATCTGGTTCAAGTATATTAGGATCTGGAACATATTCGAGTTCGGGATTTAGTGGCAGAAAAATTACTAATTTATGTTCTACAAATTCACCAAAATGGATGAATATATTTGGACTTTATGCTAGATATAAAGTAGTTGAAGTTTATCCAGCAACTGGAGAAAAAAGAACACGATATTTTATTGCTGGTAAATGTTTAGAATTAAAAAATGAATATTCAACTAGAACTACAGGAACAACAGTAAGTACCAATCAGAGAGAAATTGTTTTTAATAAAAATACAGTATATGCTGAACAAACTTTTGGTAGCAGTACAAATTATTCATTCAGTTTTAGTGGAACTTTAAAAACATCAAATAATAAAAGCTATACAACAAAAGTTACTGTAATGATGAAGTTATCTGGTGGAAACAGCATTACTTATATTTATAGTGTACCAAAAGCAGTTAATAGGAAATATACAATTGGATTCAATAAAATTCAAATCAATTAAAAAATATATAATACCTTTATTGATTATTATAATTTTAGGTTTTATGTTGAATGAGTTTGTCAAAGTTAATGATAATACATTAACTGAAATGACATCAAAAGAATATGGACAAGTTTACGACATACCACCATATTATAAATATAATCAAATCAAAATTAAAATCTATTCATATGATAATGGATGGAATCTTGAAAAGAATATGATATTAGACCATGATGAAATAAAGTCTCGTCAATTATGTATAAACTTTTATGAAGAGGATGGTACAGTTTATCTTAACTATAAAAATAAACCTATATTGACATTAGAAAATAATTTTTCTTCAAGTTCTAGTATATACTCTCTTAATGATAGATTAATTAATGATGAAGAAACGCCATTAATAATGTGTATCAGATTTGATGAACATGAAATGGGAGAATCTAAATATCAAGGCTATATAGATGAAAACGGAAAAAAACAAATAGACTTTGATAAGTATCAATTGAAATATCCATTAATCATAGAAGAACCTGCTAAGGCTACACTTGTGACATATCAATTTATGAAATGAAATATTAATTATTATTTTGGATTTATTGTCTGTAAGAATATATGAAAAAAAGACTGGTGAAATTATATATTGCAAAGCAAATTAAAAAGATGAACAACAAAAATATTACAATTGTATCATCTGTTGGTGATGATAAAAATAAGGATATATTGTTTCCATCATCGTTAGAATCGGTAATAGCTGTTACAGCTCTTGATAAAAATAGTAATATTTATGAAGAAAGTAATATTTCTAAGAAAAAAACCATTGCTTTTCCAGGAGTAGAAATAAAGCTTTTAGATTTGGGGAAGAGGAAAAGATTACTGGAACTTCATATACTGTGCTATTGCAACTAGATATATTTCCTTATTAAAAGAACATTATAAAATAAGATATGATAACGATTATATATTGAAACAATTAGAAAAATTAAATAATTCAGATGATGATAAAATTGATTATAAAAAGCTATTTCATTAATAGTTTGAAGTTAACATTATATAATTAATTTAGTAGGAAAAGATTATAATTGTAATAAGAAGTTTTATTCTTTTTCAAATCTAGGTTTCTAAGTTTCGATGGGTTTGTAAAAATTAAACTCTAAAATTTAATGAGGGTTCGATATAAAAAATTCGAATCCTTTTTAAAATTCTATGAGGAGAAGTGGTGTCTGGTTGCATTCTCCTCCTTTTATTTTTTTCTTTATTTATAAAATTCATCTATATCATTATCAAGATCAAAAGTCTTAAATAAAATTTTTAAATTTTTATTTATAATAATAGGCAGCCAGACAATTATAAATTATAACAAAAAAGAGGAGTAGAAACTCCTCATAAAATTTTAAAGGTCATATTTAACATGGATTCATCAGATTTTATAATATCAAAAATAGTAAAATGTTGATATGTATTGTCTTTTTTTTATTGCTTTTAACTTATTATTCTAATTTTGATATTTTATCATATAATATTTTGAGGTGTTTCCATGTTGAAAAAAATATGTGTTTGTTTATGTGTAGTTATGCTTATTATTTTTCCTATAAATGTAAGTGCAGAAGGATTGAAACTTGCACCTAATGCATCTTCATCTATTCTTATTGAAGCTTCAACAAAACAAGTTTTGTATGCTAATAATGAAAAACAAAAGCTTTTTCCAGCATCAACAACAAAAATTATGACTATGATTTTAATGTTTGAAGCAATTAATAAAGGAAAATTAAAATGGGATGATGTTTTAACTTGTAGTGCTTATGCAGCAAGTATGGGAGGAAGTCAGGTTTATTTAGAAGAAGGGGAACAAATGAGTGTCTCTGATTTGTTTAAGGCAATTAGTATTGCATCTGCTAATGATGCTTGTGTGATGATGGGCGAAAGAATTGCAGGAACAAATGATGGCTTTGTAAAAATGATGAATGAAAAAGCCAAAGAATTAAAACTTGTTAATACTCATTTCATGAATGCAACAGGATTACATGATGATAATCATTATACATGTGCTCAAGATTTAGCTATTATGGCATCTTATCTTATTAAAATTGGTGATAAAAAATTATTTGAAACAACATCACTATACGATAGTTATATACGTGAAAATAGTGCTCAAAAATTTTGGTTAGTCAATACCAATAAACTTTTAAAGTCATATGATGGTTGTGATGGTCTAAAAACTGGATATACAAAAGAAGCAGGATATTGTATTGTTTCTACTGCCAAAAGAAATGGATTGAGGTTGATTGCTGTTGTTATGAAAGAAAGTGAACCAAAAGTTAGAAATCAAGAAATTTCACAATTATTAGATTATGGTTTTTCTTTATATGAGAATGTTACTCTTTTTAAAAAAAATGAGGTTATAGAAAAAGTTAAGATTTCTAATGCAAAAGAAGAATATGTTGAAATTGTCAGCAAGCAAGATGTAATTTATGTTAAGGATAAATCTAAAGAAGATAAAATAACTTATCAAATAAATTATACAAATTTAGTACCACCTTTTCAAAAAGGAGATACTTTAGGGTATTTATTATTATTTAGAAATAATGAAAATATTGCTTCTTATGTAGTATCAAGTAATAAAGATATTAAAGCTTTATCATTAGGAGAAAAACTTTATAATTATTTTGTACAGTTTGTATGATGAAAACAAGTGTATTCAATTATGCTTGTTTTTTATTTTTATGCATAAATATTCTATTTTTGTTAGATTAATTCTAGTTTTGACGAATGGATTTCAATTCAAAATAAATTGGTATATGATAGCAAAGAAGGAGGATTAATGTAATGGAAAATAGTATGAATTATGAAATCATCAATCATTTGATTATTGTTCATTTTTCTGGTGAAATAGATTGTTCTAATGCACCTATATATAGACAATCATTAAGTGATTTATTTGAAAACACCAAAGAAGATATTATATTTGATTTTAAAAATACTTCATTTATAGATAGCTCTGGAATAGGACTTGTATTAGGAAGATATAATCAATTAAAATTTGATCATAGAACTTTAATTTTAACAGGTTTAAATCAAGTTGCATATCGTTTGTTTGAGTTAACTGGTTTATTTCAAATTATGCCTTATTATGAATCAATAGAAGATATTAAGGAGGGAATAATATGAATCAAATGGAAGTTACTTTTAGTGCAACTTTGGATAATGAGAATTTTGCACGAACAACAGTTGGTGCTTTTTTAACACAATTAAACCCAACAATAGATGAAATTATAGAATTTAAAACAATTGTTGCTGAAGGCGTAAGTAATGCTATCATTCATGGATATAATCATAACGCTGAATGTAAAGTTGTTATGAAAGTACAAGTAGAAGATAGAACTGTACATTTAATTATACAAGATTTTGGTAAAGGAATAGAGAATTTAGAACAAGTGAAAACACCTTTTTATACAACTGCTAAAGACTTAGAACACGCAGGAATGGGAATAACAATCATTGAAACACTTGCTGATAGCTTTGAAATTGAAAGTGTTAAAAATATAGGAACAAAACTAATCATTACAAAAAGACTAAAAGATAACATTGGCTAATTTAAAAACATTAGACCTATTAGAAAAAGTACGTTTAGGGGATGAACAAGCAAAAGAACAAGTCGTAAAAGATAATTTAGGACTTGTATGGTCTATAGTCCATAGATTTAAGAATAACTATTATGATAAAGAAGATTTATTTCAAATAGGGTGTATAGGTTTGATGAAAGCTATTAATCATTTTGATCCATCTTATAAGGTACAATTTTCAACATATGCAGTACCTATTATTATGGGAGAAATTAAACGTTATTTTAGAGATGATGGAACAATTAAAGTTTCCCGTTCTTTAAAAGAATTAAATATTAAGGTTACCAAAGCCAAAGAAGAATTACAAAATCAAACAAATAAAGATCCTACTGTTGAAGAAGTAGCAGAATATCTTGGCGTTGATGTTCATGATGTTGTAGAAGCTATTGATTCATCATATTATCCTACATCTTTAAATGAGCCTATATATGAAAAAGATGGTTCTACAATTAGTGTAGAAGATAGATTGATTGATAAAAGTGATATGATGTGGTTTGAGAAGATTGCTTTAGAAATGGAAATGGAAAAACTTGATGAAAAAGAAAAAATGATTATCTATATGCGATATCAATTAGACTATAATCAAGATGTTATTGCTAAAAGATTAGGCATTTCTCAAGTTCAAGTTTCAAGATTAGAAAAGAAAATTGTCTCAAAATTAAGAACACGCTTAAAAGATGATAAATAATATGTTATAATAACACAGGGTGTTGCAAATGAGTAAAGAATTAAAGAAATCTTTATTAGAATATATTAAAGTTGTTTTAATAACAGTTATTATCACATATATGGTTTTATATTTTATACAAATTTCTAGAGTGGTTGGTTCATCAATGGAAGCTACATATCAAAATGGAAATATTATATTGGTTGATAAATTTTTCTATAAACGTGGAAAACCATCTTATAATGATATAGTTGTGGTTAAATATATGGTTTCTTCAGATGAAGAACAAATCATTAAACGTATAATAGGATTACCAGGAGATCATTTAGAAATGAAAGATAATCAGCTTTATCGTAATGGAGAATTACTCAAAGAAGATTATATTCTTGAAAAAATGGTAGACAATGAAGATTTTTCATATGATATACCGAAAGGGAAAGTCTTTGTTATGGGAGATAATCGTAATAATAGTATTGATTCTAGAATGATTGGATATATTGATTTTGATGATGAAGTTGTTGGTCGTGTGTTTTTTAAGGTCTTTTAATAAGACCTTTTTCTTTTGGAGGACAAGATGAAAAAAATAAGATATAACAGAGTCGTATTGGTGAGTATTTTTATATTATTGATAATTATAATGATTTTCTATTTATATTTAAATAGAAATCAGTATTATGAGTATGATGGAGATATTCAGACAATTCCATGTACTTATCGACAAAATTCAAAAATATATTCATTTGATTTGAAGATTTTTCAATTAGAAGATGATTATTATATTTCACTTAATGATTTATATAATATGATTGTTATTTTAGATAAGAATGCACATGTCTATATTCATGAAAATAAACATGTAATGGTATATGAATTAACAAATAAGACATATTACTTTAAATATGGGCAAGATAAGATTATATACAATAATGATTGTATTCATCTTAAAGATTATCACACACATATTTATATTTCTCATAAAAATGTATATGTGAATGTGTCTTTAATAGAAAAATTATTGTTAAATAATGAAAAAAAGATAAAAATTAAAAAGGAAAACGCTATCATTGAATAATTTTTGTTTTTTTAGTAGTCAACAAGGCATTTTTTTGATATGATGTTTTTAATTTAAGAGAGGCATCTCTATAAAGAAAGGGTGAAAAGGTATGGCATATAAATTTAATATGACTCGAGGTAATGCTATTTTAAATTTTTCTGAGGAGTTTTGTCAAAGTCGTTGTCAATTAATTGAAAGTGAATCTTTTGCAAAGGTTTTAGAAAAATATATAAAAAGTATAAAAAGAAGAGATACAACTGTATATGGATATTTACATGAAATACAAGAAGATGATGTTGATTTATTAGATAATTTAAGAGGAATTTTTAAGCTACTATTAGTCATGACATCTGATGAAGTTTGTATTGTAAGACCAGAAGTCAAACCATATTTTAATGATAAGGATATGTTTGTAAAAATGGTTGAAGATATTTATTTGTTTTGGAGACGTTTACAAAGATATGCTATTGTATTTAATGAAACAAAGAGATCAGGTTATCAAAATGTTCAATTTGCTGATGCTCAAAATGAATTTGAAGAATTGGTTTTAGAAGTTTATCGTTCAATAGAACAAGCATTAGGTAAAAAAGATAAGGTTATGCGTCAAATTACTGCAGGTGTTAATGCTGGATTGACTGTAACACATATGAGACCATTTTTACCATATGAATATCGTAATTTAGATGAAATTCCATTTATTGAATCAGTTGTTATTCATCCACCATTTATTACTTATTCTAAACGTAATAAAAGAGATGGTGTTTTCCCTGAAATGAAAACAAATCCAATTGAAGATAAAAAATTTGATGCAGATTCTTGGTTCTGTTATCCTGCTAAAGTAGGGGATTTATTATGTTTTGTTTATTTTAATGTCAAGTTTATGGCGCAAGGTGTTACATTATGTAATTTATTTGATTTAGCAGATGAAGAAGAATACAGAAATAGAAAACCTGATTTAATTTATGTTTATGGTTATGAAGATGGAGAAATGAACCAATCATTCTATCAGGATGAATCAAATAATATGATTGTAGCATTATTATCAGCCAATGATGATTTTGATTATTTTGGTTATATGAAGAAAATGTGTTTAACTTTACACAATGTTCAAAAAATTAATCATAGAGAATTACCAGTTCATGGAGCAATGGTTAAAATGACTTTGCATAATGGTGTCACAAAAAACATTGTTGTTATGGGAGATAGTGGTGCTGGAAAGAGTGAAACTATTGAACAAATTAAGGTTTATGGTGCTGCATATATTACAGACTTAAAGACAATTTATGATGATATGGGTGTTTTATCATTAGATGATCAAGGTAAAGTTAAAACATCAGGAACTGAAATTGGAGCTTTTGTTCGATTAGATGATTTAGATGCTGGATATAGTTTTAAAGAATTAGATAGATCTGTATTTATGAATCCTGATAAAGTTAATGCACGTATTGTTATTCCAATTACAGATTATAAAGATGTAGTAGAGAAACATGATGTTGATATGTTCTTATATGCTAATAATTATGAAGAAGGTGGAGAGCCACTTCATTTCTTCGATAGTGTTGATGAGGCACTTGATGTCTTTAGAGCAGGTAATCGTATGGCAAAAGGAACAACAACAGAATATGGTTTAGTAGGAAGTTATTTTGCTAATCCATTTGGACCTGTACAAAGAAGAGAACAAACAGAACCTATTTTACAAGATTATTTCAAGAGAATGTTTAAACAAGGTGTTAAAATTGGTCAATTACGTACAAGATTGGGTATTAAAGGAAATGAACATAATGGACCTAAAGAAGCAGCTATTGCTATTTTGAAATATTTAACAGGTGAAGATGAATTAAAGGAATTACCAGAAGAAGAATAGAAAAAATCTATTCTTTTTTTATTGATAATAAGAAGTATTCGTAATACAATCAATGATGGATAGTATTTATTTTGTCGAAAACATAGAAATAATGTTATAAAATGAAACTATGTGGAGGGAAAGGTATGGATTTACATAAAAGGCGTTGGATTTATATTTTAAATGGATTTATTGTTTTGTTATTTATGGGGTGTGGATTGGCATGGAGTATTTTTGTTGTTCCAGTAGAGAATGCTTTTCATTGGACAAGAGATCAAACATCACTTGCTTTTACTATTAATGTTTTTTGTTTTTCAGTGGGAAGTATTTTAACTGGTGTTTTGAGTAAACGTTTTTCTTTTTCAATTTTATTAAAATTATCTGCATTAATGATGGCACTTGGTTTTTTTTGTGCTAGTTTAATGAATTCAGTATGGCAACTTTATATATCTTATGGAGTATTAGTAGGGGTTGGAATTGGTTTAGGATATAATTGTGTGATTTCAGCATGTCCATTGTGGTTGCCAGAAAAAGAAGCAACTGCTACTGGTATTTTATTGATGGGATATGCTTTGAGTACAGCTATTTTTGGACCTTTATTGAATACACTAATAGAATCGATTGGAATTGTTAATACTTTTAGGACATTAGCAATTCTTTGTGGAGTGGGGATTTTTTTAGGTAGTTTTTTACTTAGACAACCAAGTATAGAGGAATCAGGATTGCTTCCACAAGTTGAACGTCATGCAGGAAAAAAATCATATAATGTGATTACTTCTAAAATGATTAGAAAACCTATTTTTTGGACTTATTATCTTATTACTGTTTTGTTTGGGGGAATAGGTTTGATTATAATTAATCATTGTTCACCAATGTTAACAGAAGGTTTAGCAATGAATGCTGGAATGGCTGCTCTCGTTATGAGTATGACATCAATATCAAATGGAGTTTCACGTTTTATTTGGGGAATGATTTTTGATAAAATGGGTGTAAGTCGTTGTTTATCACTGATTGCAGGGTGTTTTACTCTAGCAAGTATAGGATTGTATACTTCATTTTCGTATCATATGGCAAGTTTATTTGTAATAAGTGCATGCTTATTGTTGTTTTCTTATGGTGGAAATGCTATTACTTGTCCTTCTGTTATTAGAGAATTGTTTGGGCATCGAACATTTTCATTAAACTATTCAGTTCTTTCAACTGATGCTGTCTTTACATCATGCTTTCCTTCTATTGCAGGACTTGTACAAGTGGCAACACAAGGATATCAAATTCCATTAATTATTATGGTTGTTGTTTCAATACTTTCAATTTTAACAGTTTTTGTTTTTTCAAGAATGTACTATAAACAATATGAAGAATAATGAAATATATTTAAAAAGTTTATTAATTGTTCATTGTTGAAAGGTTGTCCTCTAACATTAGTAGAAGATAATCCTTTTTCATTTAGGTATATAAAAACCTCGATTCTTTTATTTAAGAAACGAGGTCATATTATCTTTTAATAAATTCCTTGTGAAATCATTGCGGCAACAACTTTTTCAAATCCAGCAATATTAGCACCTTTGATTAAGTCATATCCTAATCCATATTTTTTGGCAGCTGCAACAGAAGAATCATGAATGTTAATCATAATATCATGTAATTTTTGATCAACTTCTTCTGCAGACCAATTATATCTCATAGAGTTTTGTGCCATTTCTAATGCAGAAACAGCAACACCACCAGCATTAGCTGCTTTAGCAGGTCCTAAAGTTCCACCATTTTCTAAGAAATAAGCAACCGCTTCAGGAGTTGTTGGCATATTTGCTCCTTCAATAATATATTTAACACCATTAGCAACTAATTGTTTTGCTTCTTCTAAACCAATTTCATTTTGAGTTGCACATGGGAAAGCCATATCAACTTTTAATCCCCAAGGTTTTTCACCTGGATGGAATTCACAACCAAACTTTTCGGCATAATCTTTTAATTTTACATTATTAGAACCTCTGATTTGTAATAAGAAATCAATCTTTTCATCAGTAGTAATACCTTCAGGGTCATATACATAACCATCTCTACCAGAGATAGAAACAACTTTTGCTCCATATTCTTTTGCTTTAATACATACACCCCAAGCAACATTTCCATAACCTGAAACAGCAATTGTTTTTCCTTCATAAGTATCATTAAAATGTTTTAACACTTCTTTTCCGTAATAAACAGCTCCAAAACCAGTTGCTTCAGGTCTAATTAAAGAACCGCCATATGGTAAAGGTTTACCTGTTAATACACCATTTTCAAATGCTCCTCTAATTCGCTTATATTGACCATATAAGAAACCAATTTCTCTAGCTCCAACTCCAATATCTCCAGCAGGAACATCAACATCTGGTCCAATATGACGATATAATTCAGTCATAAATGATTGACAGAATCTCATAATTTCAGCATCTGATTTTCCTTGTGGGTCAAAATCAGAACCACCTTTACCACCACCAATTGGTAAAGTTGTTAATGAATTTTTAAAGATTTGTTCAAAACCTAAGAATTTAATAATACCTAAATTAACAGTAGGATGTAATCTTAAACCACCTTTATATGGACCTATTGCACTTGAAAATTGTACACGATACCCTCTATTAACATGAACTTTTCCTTGATCATCTTGCCATGGTACTTTGAACATTAATGTTCTTTCAGGTTCTACTAATCTTTCAAGAATAGCCATATCTTCATATTCAGGATGAGCTGCAATGACAGCTTCTAAACTTTCTAATACTTCTTCAACAGCTTGAATGAATTCAGGTTGATCAGTATTTTTTGCTTTTACATTTTCTAATACTCTTTCAATATAATTCATACTTTTATCCTCCTGGCGCTATTATAACACGTTGATAAATAAAAATAAACACTTTAATAAATTATTATTATCAAATTTATAAAAATTTTTAAAATAATTATCATTTTGTCAAAAAGAATGAAATATGTTAAACTGTTGTTGGTGATAGAAATGAAAAAGAAATTTAAGGAATATAGAATGTTTTTACTTTGTATAATGATGTTATGTGTATTTGTTGGAATGGCCATTTACTATTTTATCAATAAAAGTATGCCACGTTTTATTGCAATGTTAATTTTTTCTTTTATAGCTTTAACTCTTGTACTTGGAAGATTTAATATTGTTCTTTTTGATGATTCAATGATTTTATATGAATGGAAATTAGCAGCTATGTTACCTATTATTGTTGATTATAAAGATATTAAAAATATTGAAAAAAGATCAAAACATTGTATTATTGTAGAACATAAAAAGAAAACCAATATTTATGTTTTTAATAGTGAAAAATTTTTAGAGACTTATTATCATATGAATAAGAAAGATAAGTAATAAAATTGAACTTTTTTAAAAAAGTTCTTTTTTTATATGTTCATATATGTTAAAATGGTAAAAAATGAGGTGAGTTTTATGAAAAAAACAATTTTAAACACACAATTCCATCACCATCATTGGAACACTTAAGGGTTATATCTAAGGAATAGATACAGCCCATTTTGCGTATATAAAATCTGGGTGTATCTAATGACAAAGAGAAGTAAGGCGAGTCATTAGGACTCGTCTTTTTTAATAGGAGGATACAAAAATGGAAGAAGTGAAATATTTAATACCAGAAGAAAGCATTGATGCAATTATGAATAATGTTTCTGTTTTAAGAGAAATTGAAAATGATTTAAGAGATATTTTTACAAAAAATCATTATTTAGAAGTCTTGATGCCTTCTTTTGAATATGCTGATTTATATTATGATATGGATATAGGAATTGAAGAAGAAAAAATGTTTCAATTTATTAATCATGAAGGAAAAAGAGTGGCTTTAAGGACTGACTTTACAGTTCCATTAGCACGTTTATATAGCAGTCAAAATGAAGATGGAGAAAAGCGATATTGTTATTTTGGAAAAGTTTATCGTAAGGAAAAAAGACATAAAGGCAGAAGTAGTGAATTTTTTCAAGCGGGTGTTGAGTTACTTGGAAAAGATGGATTTGATGGAGATATTGAATGTTTAACAATTATTCAACAAACAATTCAATATCTTAAACTTAAAGATATTAAAATTGAGATTAGTTCTGCAAAATTTTATAAACGATTATGTGAACTCGTTGATGATAAATCATTTATAAAAATATTGAAAAAAAGGGATATATCATCTATTGAAAATTTAATTCAACAAAAGAATATTCAAAGTCCATTAAAAGAGTTATTGATTCAATTACCACAATGCTTTGGAGATATTTCGATTATTAATGAAATGATTAATATCATTCAAGATCAACAATTAAAAGAATCTTTAATAGAATTAAAAGAAATGTATGAGAAGTTAAATATGAAAGATGTTTTTAGCTTTGATTTAGCAATGACACCAAGTATGAAATATTATACAGGTATTATGATTAAAGGATATTCGCCATATAGTGCTGAAACAATTATTAATGGTGGAAGATATGATAAATTGATGAATCATTTTCATAAAACTGTTCCAGCCATAGGTTTTAGTTATAATTTAAGCCATATTTTAACAGCTTTAGAAAAGGAGGAAGAAGCCAATGCTTAAGATTGCTATAACAAAAGGACGTATTGAAAAGCAAGTTTGTCAACTTCTTGCTAAAAATGGTTTTGATATGGATCCTATTTTTCATAAAGATAGAGAGTTATTAATTGAAACAAAAGATGGTTTATCTATGATATTTGCAAAAGCTAATGATGTTTTAACTTTCTTAGAACATGGAATTGTAGATGTTGGTTTTGTAGGAAAAGATACATTAATTGATAGTGATTTTCATGATTACTATGATATGTTGGATTTAGATATTGGAAAATGTTATTTTGCAGTAGCAGCATATCCAGAATATAAAACAAAGGAGTATAAGAGAAGAAAAAGAATTGCTTCTAAATATACAAAAGTTGCAAAAGATTATTTTAGTTCAAAACAAGAAGATGTTGAAATTATTAAACTTGAAGGGTCAGTAGAGTTAGGACCAGTTGTTGGTTTAAGTGATGCAATTGTTGATATTGTAGAAACAGGTTCAACACTTAAAGCTAATGGATTAGAAGTTGTTGAAAAGATATGTGATATTTCAACAAGAATGATTGTCAATAAAGTGAGTTTAAAATTTAAAAAAGAAGAAATTTTTCAATTAATTGATGCATTAAAGGAGGAAAAATAAGATGTTAAAAACATTAGATTTTAAAGGTAATTATGAAGAAATAGCAACAAAGTTTTCAACAAGAAAAGAGGATATATCTAAGCAAGTGAATGATATTGTTATGGATATTATTGATGATGTGAAAAAAAATGGGGATAAAGCTTTAATGAAATATGCTCAAAAGTTTGATGGATTTATGATTGATGATCCTATTCAATTCATAACAACTAAACAGGAGATATTAGATGGCGTATCTAGTGTTGGAAAAGATTTTATGAGAATTTTAGAGAGAACAAAGCAACAATTAATAGATTTTCATCAAAATCAGGTTGATAAATCATGGTCATTATATAAGGAAAATGGGGTTATGATGGGACAACTTGTAAGAGGGTTAGAAAATGTTGCTTTATATGTTCCAGGAGGAACAGCAACTTATCCTTCAACAGTTATGATGAATGCTATTCCTGCGAAATTGGCAGGAGTAAAAAATCTTGTAATCATCACACCTGTTAAAGAAGATGGTAAAGTGAATCCAACTATTTTAGCTGCTGCTTATGTTTGTGGAATTGAGAAAATTTATAAAGTTGGTGGGGCACAAGGTGTGGCTGCAGTTGCTATGGGAACAAATACAATTCCTAAAGTTGATAAAATTGTAGGACCTGGAAATATTTATGTTGCAACTGCTAAAAAGTGTTGTTATGGTATGGTTGATATTGATATGATTGCAGGACCAAGTGAAATTTTAATTGTTGCTGATGAAAATGCAAATGCAAAATATGTTGCTGCTGATTTAATGAGTCAAGCTGAACATGATCGCTTAGCAAGTGCTATTTTAGTAACAACTTCTCAAGAATTGGCTGGTAAAGTGAATCAAGAATTAGAAAGACAAATGGCTTACTTATCAAGAACAGATATTATTAAAGACTCTTTAAATAATTATGGAGGAGTTATTTTTGTTGATAATATTCAGGAAGCTTTTGATGTATCTAATTATTTAGCACCTGAACATTTAGAAGTTCTTGTTGATAATCCAATTAATACTTTACCACTTATTAAAAATGCAGGTTCTATATTTTTAGGTGAATATACACCAGAACCATTAGGTGATTATATGTCAGGAACAAACCATGTTTTACCAACAGGAGGAACAGCAAAATTTTATAGTGCTTTAGGTGTTTATGATTTTGTAAAATATTCTTCATATAGTTATTATCCAAAACAAGTTTTGTCTACATTTAAAGATGATGTTGTAAAATTTGCCAAATTAGAAGGATTAGATGCTCATGCAAATAGTGTGGCTGTAAGATTTGAGGAGGAATAATATGAGAATAAGTTCTATTGAAAGAAATACAAAAGAAACAAAAATCAAGATGACATTAAATTTAGATGGAAGTGGTAAAGCCAATATTCAAACAGGAATAGGATTTATGGATCATATGTTAGAACTATTCGCTTTTCATGGGAGTTTTGATTTGAATATTGTCTGTCAAGGAGATATTCAAGTAGATAGTCATCATACTGTGGAGGATTTAGGAATTGTTTTAGGTATGTGTATTAATGAAGCGTTAGGAGATAAAAAGGGGATTACACGTTATGGACAAATGAGTATTCCTATGGATGAAGCTATGGTTACAACAACATTAGACTTAAGTGGTAGACCATATCTTGTTTATAATGCAGTTTTACCAATGCCTATATTAGGACAATATGAAACAGAGATGACAAAGGAATTTTTTAAAGCGGTAAGTGATCAGTCTTTAATGACATTACATGTTTATGAGAATTATGGAGAGAATACACATCATATTATTGAAGCGATGTTTAAAAGTTTTGCAAGAGCATTGAAACAAGCAGTTTTTATTGATGAAATGAATAAAGATAAAATTATTTCTTCCAAGGGCGTTTTATAGGAGGGATAACAATGATTGTTATTATTGATTATAATGTTGGGAATTTAAAAAGTGTTGAAAATGCAATTCAAAGAATAGGATTAGAAACAGTTGTCAGTCGTGATTATGATGTGATTAGGAAAGCTCAAGGAATTGTTTTGCCTGGAGTGGGAACATTTCCTGTAGCAATGGAACATTTAAAGAAATATCATTTGATTGATATTTTAAAAGAAAGAAAAGAAGCTGGTGTTCCTATTTTAGGGATTTGTTTAGGAATGCAAATTTTATTTGAAAGAGGAACTGAGATTAAAATAACAGAAGGTTTAGGTTTTTTGAAAGGTGAAGTTCAATTGATGCAAGTGGATGCCAAAATCCCTCATATGGGATGGAATGAATTGATTTTTCATCAACAACATCCTTTATTAAAATATATTAATGAAAAAGATTTTGTATATTTTGTTCATTCTTTTATGGCTGAGGCTAGTGATGATGAACTTATTGCTTATTGTGAGTATGGTGGAAAGAGAATAACAGCTTTGGTTGGAAAAGACAATGTTATGGGGTGTCAATTCCATCCTGAGAAGAGTGGAGAAATAGGAAAAAAGATATTATTAGCATTTAAGGAGATGGTTTCATGATAGTTATACCTGCTATTGATTTGAAAGATGGACAAGCAGTTCGTTTATTTAAAGGAGATTATAAACAAAAAACAATCTATTCTAAACAACCAGAGAAGCTTGCTTTAGAGTTTGAACAAATGGGAGCATCTTATTTACATGTTGTAGATTTAGATGGAGCAAAAGAAGGAACAACAACCAACTTAGAAACAATTCAAAAAATAAGAGAGACTATTTCTATACCAATAGAGTTAGGTGGAGGTATTAGAAATATGGAAACAGTTGATTTGTATCTTAATGAAGTAGGAATTGATCGAGTGATTTTGGGTACAGCTGCCATAGAAGATCCTGATTTTTTGAAAGATGCATTACAAAAATATGGTTCAAAACGTATTGTTGTAGGAGTTGATATTAATGATGGCTATGTTTCTACATCAGGATGGTTAAAGACATCAACTGTTCATTATTTAGACTTTTTAAAAGAATTAGAAAAATTAGGTGTAGAATATATTGTATGTACTGATATATCTAAAGATGGAACATTAACAGGACCTTCATTTGAATTGTATGAGAATATTCATCAAAAGAGTTCTATACAATTTGTTGTTTCTGGTGGAGTAAAAGATGCTCAAGATGTTTACCAAGTTAATGAAAAGGGATATTATGCTTGTATTGTTGGAAAAGCATATTATGAAGGAAAAATGAATTTAAAAGAGGTGATTGTATGCTTGCAAAAAGAATCATCCCTTGTTTAGATATTAAAAATGGAAAAGTTGTTAAAGGAGTTCATTTTTTGGGATTAAAAGATGTAGGAGATCCTGTGGAATTAGCTAAACAATATGATTTACAATGTGCAGATGAGGTTGTTTTTTTAGACATTACAGCAACTTATGAAAATAGAGATATTATAAGGGATTTGATTGAAAGAGCAGCAAGTGAATTATCTATCCCTTTGGCTGTTGGTGGTGGAATTCGTACAATTGATGATTTTCGTATGATTCTTTCAAGTGGTGCTGATAAGGTTTCGGTCAATTCTGCTGCTATTAAAAATCCTCAGTTAATTAAACAAGCTTCTGATGAATTTGGTGTTCAATGTGTAGTGGTTGCAGTTGATGCTAAACAAAGAGAAGATAAAAGTGGATATGATGTTTATATTGCTGGAGGAAGAGAAAATACAGGTATTGATTTAATTGAATGGGTTCAAAAATGTGAGAAATTAGGAGCAGGTGAAATACTATTAACATCTATGGATAAAGATGGAACAAGAGATGGATTTGATATTGATATGTTGAATGCTGTATTAGATGTTGTTTCTATTCCTGTTATAGCAAGTGGTGGATGTGGTGGTATTGAAGATATTGTTGAAGTTTTTGAAAAGACGAACTGTGATGCTGCTTTAGCTGCTTCTTTGTTTCATTATAAAGAAGCAACTATTGATGAAGTGAAAGAGGAATGTGTTAAACATCATATTCCAGTAAGGAGAAATATATGAGACCAGATTTTAAAAAAATGAATAATATGATACCTGCAATTGTACAAGATTATCAAACAAAGCAGGTATTGATGATGGCATATGTTAATGAAGAAGCATATGATAAAATGTTAGAAACAAAACAAACTTATTTTTATTCTCGTTCGAGAAATGAGTTATGGCATAAAGGTGAAACCTCTGGACATTTCCAATATATTAAGGGGATGTACTTAGATTGTGATCAAGATACTTTATTGATTTATGTTGAACAAATAGGAGTAGCTTGTCATACAGGAGCATATTCTTGTTTTTTTGATGAAGTTCTTCCTTTCAATAATTTGGATATTTTGCATGATCTCTATGATTTGATTGAAGATCGTAAAGTTCATCCAATAGAGAAATCTTATACAAATTATTTATTAGATCAAGGAATTGATAAAATTTGTAAAAAAGTAGGAGAAGAAGCAAGTGAAACAATTATTGCTGCTAAAAATGACAATAAAGAAGAATTGATTGGAGAAATTAGTGATCTTTTTTATCATGTTTATGTACTGATGTCTCATCAAGGAGTAACCGTTGAAGATATTGAAAGAAAATTAGGAGAAAGGCATCAAGTTGTTGGAAATAAAAAAGATTTTCATAAAAGAGGAGATTATTAATAACAATTTTTATAAATTGACATGATTGTTAATGTTATTTTGATAATAAATAAAATTTAAATTGAATAGATATAAGAAGAGTGGTAGATGTCATAAGATTTCTACCACTTTGTCAAATCTCTGATATAATTTTTAATTACTCTTTATATAACATTTTCTTTTTCATTAAATTTTTAAAGATCTATAAGCTTAAAATGAATATCTGAACCATTTTTTGTCAAAATTACTTTAAATTTGTATGTTTGATTGTTAAAAGTAGAGTTAAATATAACTTCATTATCTTCTATTGAAATAATCTTTGAATCTTTATCCATGCTTTCTTTTAACTGACTATAAACACCAATCTTATAACATTGATTATCTACAATTATGCCTATTCCATGTTCTATTGGATTATTTTTTTCTTGATACAGAATTGCAGATTTAATTATACCATCACCATTTTTATAATCTAGGAATTCTGTATCGCTTGCTAAAATAAGGTTTTGATATTTATTTATTAAGTTTTCCTTTTCAGTTTTAAGGTTATAAGAATAAACTAATGCACCTGTGCAAAATATAAACATAGCAATGAATAATAAACTCAAAACAATTTTATTTCTTTTTGTCATTTGAAAAGTTCCCCCTGTCTTATATAAAAAATTGAATTTACCAAGTTTTACTTACAAAATGTCTGTCTGAAGTAAGAGGGACATATGAAGTATTGACAGTTTTGTAAGTAGTGCTAATTACATATTTATCTGTGGAATTTGCATCATAATGTTCTATCTTTATTTTTCCAGAAGTTTTTATTGCAGGAAGATAACCTGTAATAGAACCATGTTTTTTTGCAGGAATAGTTAGTGAAGCTGAATAACTTGTACCAGCTGTATAAGAGACAGATTTAGAAACAGAAACAGAGGTTGAAGCTTTGATTTTAGCAAATACTGCATCTATTTCTCCACTAACACTATTACTAATTACTACAGATATTTTGGCAGTATCAGAAGATTGTACAGTATATTTTAAAGTAGCAGTTCCTGAACTTTTACTGTTGTCTAATGAAGCGGTTCCCATGCTTTTATAAGCATTATACTTTGATGTTGAATTAGGTTGATAAGTATATCTATATGCATACATTGGAGCTTTTGATACTGGTACATCATTGGCAAATATTATTATTTGATTAGTTCCAAATACTAATATTAGTGTTATAAAAATAAATAATTGTTTTTTTTATAAAAATTCTTCCTCTTATTATTAAAAATTGTTATATATTAAGTGACTAAAAATAGAATACTACTATATTAAAATTATAACATGTTTATGATATATTTGCTATAATAATACTTAAACAATACTTTTTTAAATTAGATTGATATATGAAACATTTATTGTTTACACACTTTTTTGACAAATCTAAATTAATGAATTAAATGTACATATTGTTCTTGTTCTTCTTCTGGAATCATTAATGCTGCCATTGCTTCTTCTATATTCCAATCCATTGTCAACATTAAATTCTTTATTGAAACAATTCTATTGATTTCTATACCTTTTTCTTGTCCAATTATTAGTCCTTCTTTTTTGCCTTGTTCTTTTCCTATTTCTCTCACTTCATCAAATATCTTACACATCTTCTCTATCCCTTCCTTCTCTT
>CAJUOS010000033.1 GCA_910588075.1 uncultured Erysipelotrichaceae bacterium
GAAATCTTTAACATATTATAGCATAAAGCAAATATTAATACAATGCTTTTAGCAACATTTTTATACAAGTAAAAAGAAGTTGAATTCATATCAACTTCTTCATTTTTTATTTTAACTTCAAATCTGCCAACTTATTAGCTAAACCAATATAAGATGCTGGTGTCATATTAACTAATGTTTCCCTATCTTCATCAGATAACATTTCTAAACTTTCTGCAAATTGAATAATATCTTCTTTAGAAATATTCTTACCTCTTGTTAAAGCTTTTAATGTATCATAAGCATCAGGTACACCATATTTTCTTAACATGGTTTGTATTGGTTCAGCAAGAACTTCCCACTTCTCATTTAAATCACTTGCTAATTTATCTTTATTAACAACACACTTTGCCAAACCATTCATAGTTTCATTAATAGCTTGTAATGAATAGCCAAATGCTAAACCTAAATTTCTTTGTGAAGAAGAATCAGATAAATCTCTTTGCATACGTGATTTAGGAAGTTTATTAGATAATGCTATACAAATATGATTAGACATATCTACATTGGCTTCACTGTTTTCAAAACGAATCGGATTAACCTTATGAGGCATTGTACTGCTTCCCACTTCACCTTTTACAGGAATTTGTTTAAAATATTCCATGGAAATGTATAGCCACATATCAACATCAAAATCAACCAACACATTATTAAAATGACGAATACCATCTAAAATATGACAAGTATAATCATGACTTTCTATTTGTGTTGTTAATGGATTAAATGTTAATCCTAAATATTCTTCAACAAATTTTTTAGCCATAACTTGCCAATCAACATTAGGAAAAGCAGTTAAAATAGCACTATAATTACCAGTTGCTCCATTAAATTTAGCCTTTATTTGAATATTCTCAATATTCTCTATACTTGATGCTAAACGATAAGCATAAACTTTAAATTCTTTACCTATTGTTGTAGGTGTTGCAGGTTGTCCATGAGTATGTGCTAACATAGCATCATCTTTATGATTGACTGCCCATTGATTAATCACATCAGCAAATTCTTTAGCCTTAGGTGCCCAAACATCTTTAAGTCCATATTTTAACATACAAGCATAAGATGTATTATTAATATCTTCAGAAGTACAACCAATATGAACAAAGCTAATTAAATAATCATATCCCATTGTTTTTAAAGCATTACCAATAAAATACTCTACTGCTTTTACATCATGACGAGTTGTTGCTTCAATATCTTTAATAGCCTTAAATGAATCATAATTAAAATCATTAGAAATAGATTCTATTTTATTCATATCTTTTTTATCAAATTTTCTTAAAATATCACTATCAATATTTTCAATTAAAAATTTTAACCATTGAATTTCAACAAAAACTCTATATTTAACCAAAGCATACTCAGAGAAATATTCTCCTAATGCATCTTTGATTCCAGAATAACGTCCATCTAATGGACAAAGTGTTAAACTTTCAAATTTTTGATTTTCCATTCTATTCTCCACCTTTAAAATATTTTACACCAGCTTCAAATAATAACTGATCCATTTCTCCATAAATATTTTTGTTTCTATTTTGTCCTTGTCTTTCACTATGTCCCATCTTTCCAAGAACTCGACCATCTAATGAAACAATACCTTCAATAGCCATCATAGATCCATTTGGATTATATGGAGATTCCATTGTAGGTTGTCCCTGACTATCAACATATTGAGTAAAAACTTGTCCATTTTCAAATAACTTTTCAATGACTTCTTTTGGAGCAACGAATCTTCCTTCTCCATGACTAATTGGTATTGTATGAATATCACCAACATTAAGATTTGCTAACCAAGGAGATTTAACAGAAGCGATTCTTGTTTCTACCATTTGTGATAAATGTCGTCCAATTGTATTAAAAGTTAAGGTTGGATCATCTTTATCCATTTCCTTAATATTGCCATATGGCAATAATCCTAATTTTACTAATGCTTGGAATCCATTGCAAATACCAATCATTAAACCTTCTCTATTATCTAATAAATCACTAATAGCATCTTTCAATTTTGGATTTCTGAGAACTGTCGCAATAAACTTACCAGATCCTTCTGGTTCATCACCAGCACTAAATCCACCAGGTAACATCACTATTTGAGCCTTTCTAATAGCTTGTTCTAATTCATCAACTGATTTTTTAATATCTTCTTCAGTCTTATTTCTAATCAATACTAATTCAACTTTAGCTCCTGCTTTTTCAAAAGCTCTCTTTGAATCATATTCACAGTTTGTTCCTGGGAATACTGGAATCACAACATTAACTTCATCATAAACTTTTGAAGCATGTAATATTGTTCTTTCATGACAATCCTTAACAATCATATCAGATGTAGGAGCTTTTTCTTTAGTTGGATAAACATCATCTAAAATAGATTCATAAATATCATAAGCTTCATCCAGTGATAATGTCTCATTGTTATAAGAAATATGATGTGTATTATTTGTATGACCAATAATTCTTGTATTTTCTAATGTGACAACAGTATCATTTTCTACTTCTAAAATAATATTTCCATAGCTCTTCTCAATCATTGTTTCTAATGTTAAATTTTTATCTAATTCAACACCAACAGCGTTACCAAATGCCATCTTATAAACAGCTTCAATAATACCACCATCTTTAATAGTATAAGCACTATAAACTTGTTTGTTTTTGATTAATTCCATAACAGTATCATATTGTTTCTTTAAGGCTTCAAAATCATAAACATGAAATTGATCTTTAGGTAACATTATTTCAACCAATGTATGATTAGCTTCTTTTAATTCAGGAGTCATGACATCATCAACCTCTGCTCCTGTAATAGCAAATGAAACTAATGTTGGAGGGACATCTAAATCTTCAAATGATCCTGACATAGAATCTTTACCACCAATTGATGGAAGTTTTAATTCAGATTGAACACGATAAGCTCCAAGTAAAGCAGCAAAAGGTTTTCCCCATTTACTAGGAATATCTAATAATTTTTCAAAATATTCTTGAAATGAGAAACGAATTGTATGATAATTTCCACCCATAGCAACTATTTTAGCAACTGATTCTACAATAGCATACATAGCCCCATGATATGGAGACCATTTAGAAATAAGTGGACTATATCCATAACTCATTAATGAACATGTTGTTGTTTCCTTTCCTAAAACAGGAATTAAAGCAGCCATTCCTTCTGTCTCTGTTCTCAATGTTTTTCCTCCAAATGGAGATAAAACTGTTCCATTACCAATTGAAGAATCAAATCTTTCTACAAGTCCTTTTTGTCCGCAAACAGATAAACGACTTAAAACTTCTTTTGAAGTTTCAACAAATGAATTTTGTTTTATTTCATCAAAAGGTGTAGAAGTGAAATCTGGTAATTGTACTTCAATATTTTGATGACGAGATGCTCCATTCTTATCTAGGAATGCTCTATCAATATCAACAACAGTTTGTCCTAAATAACACATTGTTAAACGATTATTATCAGTAACAGTTGCCACTCTCACAACTTCTAAATTTTCATCAATACAAGCTTGTTTCATAAAGGCTTCATCTTTTTCATCAATGACAATAGCCATACGTTCTTGTGATTCAGAAATAGCTAATTCTGTTCCAGTTAATCCTTCATATTTCTTTAAAACAGCATCTAAATTTATGTTTAATCCAGGAGCCAATTCTCCAACAGCTACACAGACTCCTCCAGCACCAAAGTCATTACAACGAATAATTTTCTCAGAAACTTCTTTATTTCTAAACAATCTTTGAATTTTTCTTTCTTCTACTGGATTTCCTTTTTGAACTTCAGCTCCAGCAGTTGTTGTTGTCTTTAATTCATGAGATTTAGAAGAACCAGTCGCTCCTCCAATACCATCACGACCTGTTCTACCTCCAATTAATAAAACAATATGATCTTTTAATGGTTCTAAACGCTTCACTTGTTCTTTTGGAGCAGCAGCTACAACAGCTCCTACTTCCATACGTTTTGCTACATATCCTTCATCATAAACCTCATGCACATAACCTGTTGTTAAACCAATTTGGTTTCCATAACTCGAAAAACCATGTGCAGCTTCTTGACAAATTTTTCTTTGAGGAAGTTTTCCTTTTAATGTTTCATCTAATGATTTTCTAGGATCACCTGCTCCTGTAATACGCATTGATTGATAAACATAAGCTCTTCCTGATAATGGATCACGAATAGCTCCTCCTAAACATGTTGCAGCACCACCAAATGGTTCAATTTCAGTTGGGTGGTTATGAGTTTCATTTTTGAACATTAATAACCAATCTTCATCTCCATCAGTTGTATGAATTTTTAATTCAACTGAACATGCATTAATTTCTTCAGAAACTTCTAAATCATCTAAGTATCCTGTTTTTCTTAATTCTTTCATAGATATTGTTGCTAAATCCATTAATGTTAATGGACGTTTTGTATCAATACCATAAACAAGATGTCTTGATGTTTTATAATCTTCAATATCTTTTTCTAATATTTCTTTAAAAGCTCCATTTTGAATATCTAAATCTGTAATAATTGTTGCAAATGTTGTATGACGACAATGATCAGACCAATATGTATCTAAAACTTTTAATTCTGTTTCAGTAGGATCTCTTTTTTCTTCATTTTTAAAATAATCTTGTGTAACTTTTAAATCATCATAATTCATTGCCATACCATTATTTTTAATATATTGTTTTAATTCATCATCACTAAAATCAATAAATCCTTCAATGACTGGTACAGCATCTATATGAACATCATCTTCTGTTAAATCATGTACTTTATCTAATGAAGCTAAACGTTGATCCACAGGATTAATTAAATAATTTTGAATACGCTTCATATCTTCATCATTGATTTGCCCTTTTAAAACAATCAATTTAGCACATTTAACTTTAACATTTTTTTCTCCTGTTAATAATTGAAAACATTGTTCACAAGCATCTGCTCTTTGATCATATTGACCAGGTAAGTATTCAATAGCAAACACTCTAGCATCTTTGATAGGATACTCTTCTCTATAAATATCATCAACCATTGGTTCACTTAAAATAGTTGGAATTCCTTGATTTAAAACATCTTCTGATACTCCTTGAACATCATAACGATTGACAACACTTAAAGATTCTAATGTATCAATCTTTAATTGTGTTTTTACATTACTCAAGATTTCATCAGCTTCAACTGAATAATCTTTTCTTTTTTCTACATATATACGATATACTTGATTCATCTTTTCACCTCTTACATTAAACCAATGTCTTTTCGATAATATTTACCTTCAAAATCAATCACATCAGCAGCTTTATAAACTTTTTCTCTTGTTTCCTCTAATGAAGTTCCTAATGCACAAATATTTAATACACGACCACCACTTGTTACAATTTGATCATCCTTAAATGAAGTGCCAGCATGGAAAACAATAATATCATCTGCAATATCTTTTAATCCTGTAATCACTTTACCTTTTTCATAACTTCCAGGATATCCACCACTAGCCAAAACTAAACATGCAACATGTTCATCTTTCCATTTGACTTCTACTTGATCTAAAGTTCCTGTTGACACAGCATACATAATATCAAATAAATCACTATCTAAACGAAGTAAAATAGATTGTGTTTCAGGATCTCCAAAGCGAACATTAAATTCAAGAACTTTAGCTTTGTTATCTTCGATCATTAAACCAATAAAAACAACACCTCTATAATCCATACCATCTGCTTTTAAACCATCCATAAATGGATCTAAAATATCTTTCTTCATAATTTCATCCATTCCACTAGGCATAAATGGATTTGGTGATACAGTTCCCATACCACCTGTATTAGGTCCTTTATTTCCATCATAGACTTGTTTATGATCTTTTGCACTGACCATTGGAATAATTGTCTTTCCATCAGTAAAACAAAGTAAAGAACATTCAAAACCTGTTAAAAATTCTTCTAATACAACTTTACTTCCAGCTCCATCCAAGCTTCCATCTATCATCATTTCTTTAAGTGTATCTTTTGCCATTTGTTCATTTTCACAAATAACAACACCTTTTCCAGCTGCTAACCCATCTGCCTTTACAACCACTGGATAAGCAAAATCTTTTAAAGCATCAATAGCTTCTTGATAAGAATTAACTTCTTGATATGCAGCAGTAGGAATATGATGTCTTGCCATAAAATCTTTAGAGAAAGCTTTACTGCCTTCTAAAGTTGCAGCAAACTTTCTAGGTCCAAAAACCTTATGACCATGTTCTTCCAATAAATCAGCTAATCCCATACATAAAGGCACTTCTGGACCAATAACAGTAAAATCAATATGATTTTCTTCCACAAAACGTAAAATACCATCTAAATCTTCAACATTTCCTAAATGACATATTCCAAACTCAGCTATTCCTGGATTTCCTGGAATAGCATGAATTTCATCAACTTTAGGACTTTTATTTAATGCATAAGCAATCGCATGTTCACGACCACCACTCCCAATAACTAGTACTTTCACTTTTATCCTCCTAATGTCTAAAATGTCTATACCCACTAAAGACCATAGGTACATCATGTTCATTACATAAATCAATTGAATCTTGATCTCTTACACTACCACCTGGTTGTACAATAGCTCTAATTCCAGCATCAATAGCAACTTGAGCACAATCATTGAATGGGAAGAATGCATCTGAAGCTAAAACTGCATCCTTAAAATCTTTATCAGGATTATTATGAATAGCATTTTCTAATGCCCATACTCTTGATGTTTGTCCACCACCAATTGCTAAAGTAACACCATTTTTAACAATACAAATAGCATTTGATTTGACATATTTAACAACCTTCATACCAAATTCCATATCATCTAATTGAGATTGAGTTGGTTGAGCATTTGTTACAACCTTCATTTCATCAATCATTTTTGTGTTTAATTCTTGAACTAAAACTTTTCCTTCAAGATACTTAATATCATATTTTGCATCTCTTGCATCTAAATTCTTTAATTTTAAGATACGTAAATTTTTCTTTTTCTTTAAAACTTCTAAAGCATCTTCATCAAAATCAGGGGCAGCAACAATTTCTAAGAAAATCTTGTGCATTTCTTCAGCAGTTGCTTTATCTACTTTGTAATTAACAGCAACAATTCCTCCAAAAATAGATTGAGGATCAGCTTCATAAGCTTTCATATATGATTCATATCCTGTACTTCCAACTGCAACTCCACAAGGTGTAGAATGTTTAATAGCAGCTGTTACAATTTGATTATCAAACTCTCTTACAACAGCAACTGCACCATATAAATCATTAACATTATTAAATGAGATTTCTTTTCCATGTAATTGTTCATAATCTAATAATGATTTTTGAACATAAGGATCTTCATATTTATTAGCAGCTTGTTGAGAGTTCTCACCATAACGTAAATGTTCTACTTTCTTTAATGAAATATTTAAAGTATCTGGGAAATCATCCCCTACAACATCTGCAAAATAACGAGAAATCATAGCATCATATGCTCCTGTTGTACTGAATGCCTTATATGCTAGATTAAGTCTAAAATCATAATCATCAGTATGTTTTTCAAGTGCTTCTAATACATTTTGATAATCACTAGGATCTGTAACAATCAAAACATCTTTAAAGTTTTTAGCAGCACTTCTAATCATTGAAGGACCACCAATATCAATATTTTCGATCATATCAGCCATTGGTTTTCCTGCTTTTAATGCTTTTTCAAATTCATAAAGATTGACACAAACCAAATCAATAGGTTGAATTCCCATTTCTTCAACAGTTTGAACATGTTCTTCTACATCTCTTCTATATAATAAACCACCATGAACTTTTGGATGTAAAGTTTTCACTCTTCCATCTAAAATTTCAGGAAATCCTGTAACATCATCAATCGCAATAGCATCAATACCAGCTTCTTTTAACTTATTTAATGTACCACCAGTAGAAACAATTTCAAAACCTAACTTTACTAACCCATTACAAAAATCAACAACACCATCTTTATTTGTAACAGAAACTAATGCTCTTCTCATATTATTTCAACCCTTTCATTTTCAATTTTTATTCTATGATCTGCAAATAATCCAACTGCTTTTGGTAAAATACGATGTTCAATTTCTAAAATTCTTTCTTGTATCTCTTCAGCTGTCTTTAAATCTGAAATATCAACAGCCTCTTGTAAAATAATTGGTCCTCCATCAACAATTGGAGAAACAAAATGAACAGTTGCTCCACTTACCTTTACCCCTCTTTTTAAAGCGGCTTCATGAACATGTAAGCCATAAAATCCAGGTCCACAAAAAGATGGAATTAAAGAAGGATGAATATTAATAATTCTATTTTGATATAATTCAATCAAACGTTCACTAACAATAGCTAAATATCCTGCTAAAACAATCAATTCAATTTCTTCTTCCTGTAATCTTTGAATTAATAAATCATCATCTCTTATATATTCAGCTTGAATTCCTGCTAGCCTTGCACGTTCTAAGCCATATGCTTTTTTTCTTGAAGAAACAACCAATTTAATCTCAGCATTGATTTCTTGATTTTGGCAAGCATCAATAATAGATTGTAAATCAGTTCCTCCTCCTGAAACAAAGACTGCTACTTTTAGCATAATTCAACTCCCTTATCACCTGCTTCAATACTTCCTACAACATAACAAGTATCTCCTGCTTCTTGGATAGCTGCCATAGCTTTATCAACATCTTGAGGAGCTAAAGCAATAACCATACCTAACCCCATATTAAAAGTATTATACATCATCTTTTCAGCTATATTTCCATTTTTAGCAATCAAATCAAAGATTGCTGGAACTTCATAACTATTCTTTTTCATAATTGCTTTCACACCTTCAGGTAGCATTCTTGGTATATTTTCAAAGAAACCACCACCAGTAATATGACTACATCCTTTGACTTTAACACCAGCATTTTTTATATTTTTTAATGCTTTAACATAGATTCTTGTAGGTTCAATCAAAGCTTCTCCTAATGTTTTTCCTAATTCATCATAATATGTATTTAATGATTCTTCTGTCATCTCAAAAACTTTTCTCACAAGAGAAAATCCATTACTATGAACACCACTAGAAGCGATTCCCACTAATACATCACCAGATTGAATATTTTCTCCATTAATAATATCTTTTTTATCAACAACTCCTACTGCAAAACCAGCAAGATCATAATCATTTTCAGGCATAAGTCCTGGATGCTCCGCTGTTTCTCCACCAACCAAAGCACATTCTGATTGTTTACATCCTTCAGCAACTCCACTTACAATAGTTGCTATTTTTTCAGGATAGTTTTTTCCACATGCTATATAATCCAAGAAGAAAAGTGGTTCTCCTCCTGAACAAGCAATATCATTAACACACATAGCAACAGCATCAATTCCTATCGTATCATGCTTATCCATAACGAAAGCAAGTTTTACCTTTGTTCCACAACCATCAGTTCCAGATAAAAGAACTGGTTCTTCCATATTCTTAATTGCGCTTAAATCAAATGCTCCTGCAAATCCTCCAAGTCCACCTAATACCTCAGGTCTCATTGTTTCTTTAACATGTTTTTTCATTAATTCAACTGATTTATATCCAGCTTCAATATCTACACCAGCTTTTTTATAATCCATCTTTATTCTCCTTATTTATTTTCCATTCTTGCAAGAACTGCTTTATAAGTTTCAATTAAATCTCCAATATCTTGTCTGAAAACATCTTTATCATATTTTTGGTTAGTATCAACATCCCATAAACGGCATGAATCTGGTGAAATTTCATCAGCTAATAAAATCTTTCCATCTTCAGTTTTTCCAAATTCAATTTTAAAATCAACTAATTTTAGATTTAAGCTTAAGAAAAATGCTTTTAATAATTCATTAATCTTTAAAGTTGTTTCTTTAATATAAGCCAATTCTTCACGAGTTGCTAATTTTAATGCAACAGCATGATCATCATTAATTAATGGATCACCATAATCATCATTTTTATAACTCATTTCAAAGATTGGTTCATCTAAAACAATACCTTCTTTTGCTCCTAATCTTTTACAAAAAGATCCTGTTGTAATATTTCTTATAATCACTTCTAATGGAAAAATTTCCACTTTTTTCACTCTAATATCACGATCATTTATCTTTTCAATCATATGTGTTTCAATACCTGCTTCTTCTAACATATCAAAGATAATACAAGAAATAGTATTATTTAAAACACCTTTTCCTTCAAATTGATCATGTTTTACTCCATTACCAGCAGTTGCATCATCTTTATAATGAATTAAATATTCATCTGCCTTATCAGTTTCATAAACTTGTTTTGCTTTTCCTTCATACAATAATTTTGCCATTTTTCTTTTTCCTCTCTTATTTATATTTTTCTATAACTTCGTCATTAGCTTTCATTGCGCTAATTTCCATTTCTTTTCGATAATCTAATAATTGAGTTCTAATACTTTCATGTTGAACTGCCATGATTTGTAATGCTAAATATGCAGCATTTTTACTTCCATTAATAGCAACTGTCGCAACTGGTATTCCAGAAGGCATTTGTACTATTGAAAGAAGTGCATCCATTCCATCTAATGTTGAACCACTAATAGGAACTCCAATAACAGGTAAAATAGTTTGAGAAGCAACAACGCCTGGTAAAGCAGCCGCCATTCCAGCAGCAGTAATGATAACTTCTGTTCCATCTGTTTCTGTTTCTTTTATAAATGCACTTAATCCTAAATGAGCACGATGAGCTGAAAGACACCTTACATTCACCTCAACACCATAATCCTTTAAAATTTGAATAGCTGGTTCCACTTTAGGTAAATCACTTGTAGAACCCATGATAATTGCAACTTTCATCTTATTTTCCATCCTTTCTTTTAAACACCAAAAGAGACAAACGTCTCTTTTAGAATAATCCTACAATTTTTCCATTTTCATCAATATCCATATTAACAGCAGCAGGAACTTTAGGTAATCCTGGCATACGCATGATGTCTCCACTAATAGCAACTAAAAATCCTGCTCCAGTATTAGGAATCAAGTCATTAATCGTTACTTTAAAACCTGTTGGTCTTCCTAATAATGTTTGATCATCAGATAAAGAATATTGTGTTTTAGCCACACAAATAGGAAGTTCTCCTAATCCTTGCACTTCATATTTCTTCATCTTATTAACTACTTTCTTAGTAAAAACAACATCATCTGCACCATATATTTCTTGAGCAATTGTTCTTATTTTATCAGCAATTGGAAGTTTTAAATCATAAATAGGAGCAAAGTGAGCTTCTTTTGTTTCTAAAACTTCAAGTAATTTTTCTGCCAATTCAATACCACCATCAGCACCTTTTTCCCATACTTTACTTATAGCGACATCAACACCTTTATTTTGGCATATTTCATTTAATAATTGTAACTCTGCATCTGTATCTGTTGGAAATGCATTGATAGCAACAACACTAGGTAAATTGTATTTAGCAATATTTTCAATATGCTTTTCAAGGTTTTCTATTCCTTTTCTCAAAGCTTCTAAATTTTCAATAGCTAAATCTTTTTTAGCTACTCCACCATGCATTTTTAAAGCACGCACAGTCGCTACAATGACAACAGCATCTGGAGAAAGTCCTGCTTGACGACACTTGATATCTAAGAACTTTTCAGCTCCTAAGTCAGCCCCAAAACCTGCTTCAGTAATTGCATAATCTCCTAATTTCATAGCTAATTGTGTTGCCATAACAGAATTACATCCATGTGCAATATTAGCAAATGGACCTCCATGAACAAAAACAGGTGTATGATCTAATGTTTGTACTAAATTGGGTTTAATAGCATCCTTTAATAATAAAGTAACTGCTCCAGTTGCTTGAATATCATCAACAGTTACAGGTTCACCAGCATGATTATAAGCAACAATCATACGACCTGCTCTTTTCTTTAAATCATCAAGTGATGTTGCTAGACAAAGAATTGCCATAACCTCACTTGCAACTGTAATATCAAATCCATCTTCTCTGGGCACACCATTGACTTTTCCACCCAATCCACAGATTGTATGTCTTAAAGCTCTATCATTCAAATCAACGACTCTTTTCCACACAATTTGTCTTGTATCAATATCCAAAGGATTTCCTTGTTGAATAGAATTATCCAACATTGCAGCAATTAAATTATTTGCAGTTGTAATAGCATGAATATCACCAGTAAAATGTAAATTAATATCTTCCATTGGAACAACTTGAGCATATCCACCACCAGCTGCTCCACCTTTAATACCAAAACAAGGTCCTAAACTTGGTTCACGCATAGCAACAATTGATTTTTTACCTAATTTATTTAATGCTTGAGATAAACCTATCATTGTTGTTGTTTTCCCTTCACCTGCAGGTGTAGGATTAATAGCTGTTACTAATACTAATTTTCCATCTTTATTATTTTTTAGTTTTTGAATAGCTTCCAATGAAATTTTTGCTTTATATTTTCCATAAAGCTCTAAATCATCTTCATCTAAGCCTACTTTTTCAGCAATTTCTTTAATTGGTTTCATTTTTGCACTTTGTGCAATTTCTACATCTGTTAACATGATGCCACCCTTTCTTTTTTATATTTTTTATAAGGACTTCGACACTTATTTTATATCATAAATATCCATTTTTCTCAACGAAATACCCATGTATTTTCTCAAAACACAAAAAAGAGCCTACTCGTCCAGACGTTTGCCCAGACGGTCGACTCTTCAACATTATACTCCATGTGGTTAATTCCACTTCCGCCAGTTGTATAACCACCATAAGAATATCATTTATCAACATTTTTTTCAATCTTTTCTACTAAAAAAATATATTTAATTCATCTTAACTTTATAAAATTTTAAGGACGTTTTAAAAAATCTTCTAATTTTTCTTTCACTTCTTTTCTATTCAAAATAGATGTTGGGATAATTTCATCATTTACTAATTGAACTTCTCCTTTTCTAACTGATAAGATAGAATTAAGATTTAAAAAATAACTTTGATGAATTTGAAAATAACCAAATTCTAATAAATTATTTTTTAATTTCTTCATATTCTCAACTTCACCATAAAACTCCCCTCTTTTTGTCATCATTTTTGTTTTACGATTTCTTGTTTCAATATAATAAATCTCATCTGGAAGAAAAGTTTCAATCCCCTCCATAGTATGCAAAACACATCTTGCTTTATGTTTAATATATAATTGAGTAGCACGTTCTAACTCACTTTCTAATATTTCATCATCTATATCTTTAAATAAAAATTGAAATGCACGTATTTCAAAACTTTGTGAAATATGCTCATAATGATTACTTACAAAAATAATGGCACAATGATGATTTTGAGCACGTAAATCCTTAACTAATTCTAACGTACTTTCTCCATTCACTTCTGTATCCATAAAAGCAATGTCAAATGGTATATCATTTACCATTTCCTTAGCTTCTTCAACACTTGTACAAGATTGAATTTTTATATATTGATCATTTGGTATAAATTTTAATATTCTTCCTTTCCATTCATTTACAAATTCCTTTTTTTCATCACATATTAATATGTTCATATTCTTTTTCCTCCTTAACTATATTTTAGACTATCTTGCTTCTTTTTTTTTGTAAAATTTATCCAATTTTATGTTAAATTCGTTACATTTTACCCGTTTTTGTCCTTTTTTATCAAAAATAAGAACAACAAGGAGGTTTGAAATATGTATTTTAAACAATTATTTTTTTCATTTTTTCGTAAAGAAAAAGTATTTATTTTTATAGGAATATTAATATTGCTTAACATAAGTTTATTCATCGTTTATCAACAATCTCTATTCTCTCATGATGGATATAGTCAAGTATACCCTAATGCTGGTCTAGAATTTTTTTATTATATTCATTCTATTGGTATTACCCCTTATCATTTTATTTGCATGATGTTATTATTACCCAATATAGTTTCTTGTGATTTTTTAACAACATATATCTCCCATCATCATTATTCTATTGAAACACGCATTTCTAAAAAAACTTATTTTCTTTATATTTATTTTATAAACTTTATTTTAACAATTCTTGTTGTTTCTATTTTTGAAATCATTATTCTTCTTATTATTCATTATTTTTATTCACCAATCCACTTTAATACTATGGTATATCCAGAAATGTACTATGCCACTACTCAATTACTTTTTAAAAATGAATTTTATAATCTTATATTTTTTATAATATTAACATCTTTAGGTTATGGTATTGTTTCGACATTATTATTTTCATTTCAAACATTTATAAATAATCCCTATGTATATCGTTGTAGTGGTGTTTTAATAGGTATATTCCTTATCTTAATACCTGCCTTGATTAATAAAGCATTACCTATTTATAGTATGGCTTATTTATTACAGATTAATAATCTTATCTGTTTAGGAATTGAAGGTTTTGATGAGATTCCTTTTCAACTTTCATATTGGATGATTTATTTGATTACTTTTATGATTTATACTCTATGTGCTTGGGGTAGTTTTCAGTATATGTATAAATGGAGGTTAAAAAATGATTAAAGCTTTTTTAAAAATACTTGATTATAAGTTACTGATTATTTTATTATTAGCTTTTATTGCCTCCCCTTTACTTTGTGGGCAAAATACTTATACAATATGTTTAATTTATTCACATTATCTTACAGTTTATTTGAATAATATTTTTTTACTTTTTGTTTATCAAGAAGCATATCATATTAGTCAACTCACATATCCACTAATTATTAGAATCGGTTTTCATCGGTTCTATTTATTGACATATTTCTTTATTATAAGTCTTGGACTTATTTATAATTTCATTATTTATATTGGCTATTATTGTTTTTTTGGATCTATATTATCTTCTGAATTATGGATAACTATATGTTTTATGATAACAAATCTTATGATTTGTTGTTTTGAATGTTCTGTTGTCTATTTACAATTAGGAAAAAAGAAAAACTTTATGTATTTAGCAATTCCTATTCTTATTAATTTTATTTTCCATTTTACATGGATTAAATATATCTAAAGGAGAAAACTATGTTAACAATTCATCATTTATCTAAATCTTTTCATAAATTAAATGTTCTTAATCAATTATCTCTTCAAGTCAATCAAGGGGACTTAATTTATATTCATGGTATCAATGGTTCAGGAAAAACAACTCTATTTAAAATAATATGTGGTATTATAGAAAAAGATAGTGGAGATATACAATTATCATCTCATACACATATTGGTGCATTAATAGAAAATCCTGGCTTTATTGATAGTGAAACATTACATTATAATTTAAAATTCCTATCTTCTTTGCAAAAAAATTATAATCAAGTATATTTAGAGGCCTTATGTCAAAGATTTCATCTTGATTTATATAATAGAGCAGTCATGAAAAATTATTCACTTGGTATGCGTCAAAAAGCAGGTATTATTCAAGCTATTATGGAAAATCAAAATTTTATTTTATTAGATGAGCCAACTAGAGGATTAGATCAAGAAGCTATTGAAACTTTTTGTGAAATCATTAATCAATTACATGAAGAAAGAAAAACAATTATTATAGCATCACATGATTTTTTAAAGGAATTACCTTTTACTCATATTTTCCATTTAGAAAATGGAAAATTATATAAAGATGAAATTTAAGTGAATTATCTTTATTCCTATCATTAAATATTAAGTATATATACTCTTATTTTATTTTTATTTATAATGGTTATTGCATAAATGTCATATAACTGATATTATACTATATATTGTTAATATCCACTTTTTGTCCCTTTTTGTTCTATATTGTTTATTTATAGATAAATATGGCTAATTTTATATGATATTTCTTATACTATTATATGCTTATAATGTATAATATAATTATCCAAAATAATATATAGTTTTGATTTGGAAATATAATCATGTAAGGAGATACATTTATGAAAAATATTGTTGGGTCTTTAGAAGTCATTTATAAAACAATTGAATTACTTATTCAATTAAGTGATATGGAATTAACAAATGAACAAAAAGAAATTGTTGAACAAGCAATCGAAAATTTAGAAGAATCTAGAAGATTGTTATTTCATGAAAAAAATAAAATAAGAGGTTTAGAAAATTAATTTCTTATTCTTGTTCATTAATAATCTTATTTGATAATAAATAGGTAGATAAAATAAAATCTACCTATTTTTACTTTATATATCGTTGAATAAAATCAAATATTGTTTGATAATAATCTTTACCTCCAACTGAATAACAATCAGCATGTCCTGCACCATGAATAACAAGTTTTTGTTTTTCACATTTTGCTGCATCATAAAGTTGTTCTAACATTGCAAAAGGAACAAAATCATCTTGATCCCCATGAATAAATAATATTGGAGTCTTTGACTTTTTCACTTGTTTTATAGGCTCAACATCTTCAATCAAATATCCAGCTCTTAGATATGTAATCAAACTTGCCATATGAAGTGCCACATCACTTTGTAAACCCTGCATATCAATATGTGTTTTAATCATATCCCATGCACTTGTATATCCACAATCTTCAATAATAACTTTGACTTGAGATGGTAACTTTTCTCCAGCCACATTCATGACAGTCGCTCCACCCATTGACACACCATATAAAACAATGGAAGCATCTTTATCTTTTTTCAATATAAAATCAATCCATTTTAAAATATCCTTGCGATCATCCCAACCCATTCCAATATAATCTCCTTCACTTTTTCCATGTCCTCTTAAATCAGGAATCAAAAGATTATAACCTTTCTTTTTCATTTGCTTAATAGGTGAAATAATTCCAGAAGCATCACTTCTATACCCATGGACCATAATCATATAAACATGACTTGTTTGTTGAATATAATAACCATGTAACTTCAAATTATCATTAATAATTGAAACATTTTGACTGTTTTTTTCTAACCAATCATATGCTTTTTGTTTTTTTTCTTCATCAATATCTACATGTTCAAAAAGATTTTTATCTGAATGAGAATTTAATGTATAATCATATAAATAATTGCCAGCATATATAGATAATCCCATTATAAATAAAAAAATGATTATTAATAATATTACAATGACTTTTATTAATTTTTTCAATATCATCACCTACATTTATATTATTATACTGTTTGTTATAATTATTGCATATATTATGTTATAATATTATCAAAATAAGGAGGAATTATAACATGTCATTTCAAAAAATAAATATAAAGGATTTACAAATGAATCCATTTTTAAAAATTGGTCAAGAATGGATGCTTATTAGTGCTGGTGATAAAAACCAAGTCAATACAATGACAGCTTCATGGGGTGGAGTTGGTGTTTTATGGGGGCAAGATGTTGTAACAGCATATATTCGTCCACAACGCTATACAAAAGAGTTTGTTGACAAACAAGATTGTTTCTCTCTTTCTTTTTTTAATGGAAATTATAAAAAAGAGTTGGGTATATTAGGAAGTGTATCTGGTAGAGATCAAAATAAAATTAAAGATGTTGATTTTCATATTACCTATTTAGAAGATGTACCAACTTTTAATGAAGCTGAACTTGTCTTTATCGTTGAAAAAATTTACGAAGATACTATTCAGCCTGAAAAATTTAAAGATGTAACCTTAGATGAAAAATGGTATCCTCAAAAGGATTATCATACTGTTTATATAGCAAAAATTAAATCAATTTATGTCAAAAAAGCATAAACTTTTTGTATAATTTATATTAATTTAACCATATTAATATATGGTGATTATAAATGATTTTAGAAACATTATCTTTAGCCATCATTTCTTTAATTGTATTATTTATTTTAACAAAAATGATGGGATATAGACAAATAACACAATTAAGTATGTATGATTATATTATTGGTATTACTATTGGAAGTATTGCTAGTGAAATGGTTGTTCTTGATAATTTTAATGATATGATAAGACCTTTAACTGGAATGATTGTTTATACACTTTTTACAGTTGCTTTTTCTTTATTATCTCGTACTTCATTAACATTGCGTCATTTTATAGAAGGCAATCCTATTACTCTTTATCAAAACAATCAAATTCAAAGTCAAGCTTTAAAAAAAGCAAAAATGGATGTTAATGAATTATTGATGCAATTACGTGTTGCTGGATATTTTGATTTAACTCAAATTGATGAAGTGATTTTAGAAACAAATGGAAATGTATCTATTTTTCCTAAAACAAAATATAGACCAACTATTGTGGACGATTTATCTATTCAGCCTC
Source organism: uncultured Erysipelotrichaceae bacterium (assembly GCA_910588075.1). Lineage (GTDB taxonomy): Bacteria > Bacillota_I > Bacilli_A > Erysipelotrichales > Coprobacillaceae > MGBC163490. The sequence continues at coordinate 18,279 of CAJUOS010000033.1, forward strand.
AAATAGAAAAACCATTGATTTCTTTAGTCATCAATGGTCAATTATTGAAAAATCAATTACGTTTTATTCATCAAGACGAAAAATGGTTATTATCCCAATTAAAAGTACAAGGGTATCATCATTATAGTGAACTGCTTCTTGTTTTATGTGATAATAATAATCAAATTACTGTTTACCCTAATAACTAAGCGAAAGCTTAGTTATTTATTCATCTTCTAAAATAACAGCAGTCCCCATTAACATAGGCTTAATGGAATCTCTCAAATCAAAACAAATCCCCATAACTGCATTTCCACCTTTTTCCTTTGCTTTTTCACCTAAACATTTTAAAGCATGTTCTAAATATTTTTCCATATTCATAGCAAAGCGGTATCCCCTCACTGCATCATCATATGCAAAAACAATTCCTAAATCTTTAACTATTTTTTTACCTGGATAAGTTGATAAAGTTGTTGTTATCATAAACTTTCCTCCTTTATAAATCCATTATAACAAAAAAGTAACACTTTGTGCTACTTTTCCAAACCTTCTTTATATTCTAAATATTCATCATATGTTGATAAACGATCAATACATCCTGTATCTGTTAACTCAATAACCCTATTTGCTATTGTTTGAACAAATTGATGGTCATGAGAAGCAAATAAAATATTTTCCTTAAAACGCATTAATCCTTCATTTACAGCTTGAATTGATTCAAGATCTAAATGGTTTGTTGGCTCATCTAAAACAAGAACATTACAATTTGCCATCATCATTTTAGCTAGCATACATCTTACCTTTTCTCCTCCAGATAAAACATTTGCTTTTTTTAATGCTTCTTCACCAGAGAATAAAACTCTTCCTAGCCATCCTCTTAAATCTTGCTCATAAACATCTCCTTTTGCAAATTGTCTTAACCAATCAACTAAAGTCAATTCACAATTATCAAAATATTCATTATTATCTTTAGGAAAATAAGATCTTGATGTTGTTACTCCCCATTGGAATGTTCCTTCAAAATCAGTAATCTCTCCCATAATAATTTTAAAGAAAGTTGTAACTGCTAATTCATTATCAGAAACAAAAGCAACTTTATCTTTTGGTGAAATAGAAAATGATACATTATTTAAAATCTTTTCACCATTATTTTCATATGTCAACCCTTCAACATTTAAAATAATATTTCCCACTTCTCTATCTGGTGTAAACCCAATAAATGGATATCTACGCATAGATGGTTTAATATCTACCATTTCTAAGTTATCCAATAATTTTTTACGAGAAGTTGCTTGTTTTGCTTTAGACGCATTAGCACTAAATCTCGCAATAAACTCCTCTAATTCTTTCTTTTTCGCTTCAGCTTTTTTATTAATCTCTTTTGCTTGTTTTAACATCATTTGAGAATATTCATACCAAAAATCATAATTCCCAACATATAATTGTATTTTACTATAATCAATGTCAGCAATATGAGTACATACTTTATTTAAAAAATGTCTATCATGTGAAACAACAATAACTGTATTAGGAAAATTCAACAAAAAATTTTCTAGCCAAGTAATACTTTTTAAATCTAAATGGTTTGTTGGTTCATCTAATAATAAAACATCTGGATTTCCAAATAAAGCTTGTGCTAATAACACTTTTACTTTTTGTTGATCTCCTAAATCTTTCATTAATAAAGAATGATATTCAGTTGTTACACCTAAACCATTTAATAATATTTCAGCATCAGTTTCAGCATTCCAGCCATCCATTTCCAAGAATTCACCTTCTAAATCTGCTAATTCTAATCCATCATCATCATTAAAATCTGGTTTACTATACAATTCTTCTTTTCTTTGCATAATTTCAAAAAGACGCTTATTTCCCATCATTACTGTTTTTAAAACTTCTTGATCATCATAAGCAAAGTGATCTTGTTTTAAAACTGACAATCTTTGTCCTTCAGAAATAATAACTTCTCCTTTATTAGGTTCTATTTCTCCAGATAAAATTTTTAAAAATGTTGATTTTCCTGCTCCATTAGCACCAATAACCCCATAACAATTACCTTCTGTAAATTGTATAGATACATTTTCAAATAAAGCACGATCTCCATATCGTAAAGATACATTTTGTGTTGATATCATAAACATTTCTCCTCTTTATAAAATCTTTCTCATTATACATGATTCTCATGTTTTTGAAAAGAAAAAACACATATTCATCAATAAATATGTGCTTTTCCAATAATATAATCAATATCTAATTCTAAAATATTTGTATTGATTACCATTTTATCATGAAATGGATGTTTTGGAGCTAAATCATGAATAAGTGTTAATAATGCCTCTCTTTTTATTTCATTATCTGTTACTTCTTTTAAAGTGCCAAAAACAGAAACAGAACGATGATTATGAGTTCCAACATCTAAATTAATACCTAAATCTTCAGTAACTAAAAAATTTGCCTTTTTATTGACACCATTCAATTTAAAACCAACTTTTGCACAATGAAAGAAAATACGTCCATTAATTATAATATGATTAATTCCCACAGCATAAGGAAAATCATCATAAGATATAGAAAGAACTCCATAATCAATTCTTTTCATGACATCATAACATTGTTGATAAGATAAAAGTTTTCTAGGTTTTCTAATTTTACTTGGTATTTTTATTTTTAATAATGATTCAAAATCATCACTATAACGCTTTACCAAACAATTTTTTAAATTTAATTCCTCACATGAATCTTTCACAATAACCAAAGCTTCTTCTTTTAAATCAATACATTGTTCTTTTTTAAAAACATAAAGTAAGTCATCTTTATTTAGAATACAATCCATTCACCATTCACCTCAATAAGTATCATATCATAAAATATTGAAGATTTACAATATTATGAATAAAATTTAAACTAATTTTGTACTGTATGATGGAATGTTGGAGAATTTTGATGTATTGTTTCAAATTGATAACCATTTTTTATTAAATAATCTAATATACTAGGTAGTACTTTGACTGTATTATCACATGATTTACTATCATGCATTAAGAACATAATATCCTCTTTTCCTTCTATTTCCTCAATCGCTTTTTTCTTTAATCCTTGTACAGTTTTAATATTTTCTCCATCACCATTAATACTTGTCCAATCATAGTATTGATAACCTAAATCAATAACTTTATGAGTCAATCTTTTCATTATTCCAATATTATATTTTTTAGATACTAGATTACTTGATCCTCCTGGAAAACGAATATACTTTGTATCAGTACCCGTTTGTTGGTAAACTACTTCTTTAATTTGATTTAAATCTTGAATATAAGCACTTAAAGAACTATAAATCTTTTCATAATCATGACTAAATGTATGCAATCCAATCACATGTCCTTTTTGATGTGCTTCTTTTATATACTTAAAATGCTCAGGTGATGTCCCTGTTACAAAGAAAGTTGCTTTTATATGATAACGATCTAGTATATCTAATATTTTTTTAGTATTTTCTGATGGTCCATCATCAAATGTCAAATAACATGTTTTAATCCCATCTTTTACAGCTTCACGATTTGCATATTGACTTAATACTTCAATTTGTCTCACATAAACTTCTTTATTGCCATTATGGTCTTCAACATGATAATAAACTTCATATTCTCCTTCTTTTGTAACATTAAGTTTAGAATCATCAATTTTTAATATAGGATTTTTATCATGATCATCTCTGACAATAACTCCTTCTTTTAAATTAATTTGATCCCCTACTAAAATAGTCATTTTTTCTATTCCTTGTATTGTTGGAACTTCTGTATCTTTTTCTTCTACCAAAACATAAGCACTTTTTTCACTTTTATTGGCATATTCATCTTCCACAACAACAATAACACGATATGTTTTGGTTTCATTAAAGATATAATTTTCTTTAAAGTAAACAACTGTTTTTGAATCATCTCTAATATCTTTAACCAAAGAAACTGGATCCACTGTTGTATTTTTTAAAATTTTTATATTTCTTGTTTCAAATTGAGGAGGTAATTTATCATCAATAAAAACATTTAATGTAAACTTTCTATTTTTATAATGATATTCTATTTGATATTTTCCTAATTTTTTATTATTGACTTTGTTGTTAATTTTAATTTCTTTAATATTAACATGTGAAACTTCTTCTATATAATCATATGGTTTCACTTCTTCATATAAAGACAAATGAATTTCATCTTGAATGAAATGAATCCATGGTTGTTGTGAAAAATAATAAATAATTAAAAAGACAATTATGATTAAAAAAGAAAAAAAGATTTTTCGCATATGTATCACCATAATACTGTATGCTAGAAAAATCCTATTTATTCTTATATTCCTCTATGACTTCTCTTTCACTAAAATGAACAACTTGGTTATCATTATATATCATATAGTCTTCATGCCCTTTTCCTAAGCATAAAATAACATCATTCTTTTTAGCTAAATCTAAAGCATATTGAATTGCTTCTTTTCTATCTTCAATAATAACATACTCACCGTTATATTTCTTAATACCCTCAACAATATCTTGACATATATCAAGAACACTTTCTCCTCTTGGGTTATCAGCAGTAAGAATAGACATAGCTTTCATTTTCGCAACAACTTGCCCAACTTCATATCTTCGTGATTTAGCTCTTTTACCTCCTGCTCCATAAACACAAATTATACGTTGAGGATGATATTGAGAAATGGTTTCTAATATACTTTCAAACGAAAAAGCATTATGAGCATAATCAATAAGGACTGTAAAATCATCACTATATGGAACAATTTCAACTCTTCCTTTCACTCTTACTTGCTTTAACGCTGTTTGAATATAAGCTGTTTGTATATTTAATAGTTTACATATCATCATTGCAACTAATGAATTATAAACACTAAATTGTCCTGGAATATCAGTTTCAAATGTTCCATTTAATAAACCCTGTGTTTGAAATGTAACCCCTAATGTTCCTTGACCTTGTGATAATTCAATTTGTGATGCTTGTAAATCACTCTTATTACAAATAGAATATGTTTGAATTTGACATGTAACACCATCAACCATGTCCATATAATGCCTATCATCTCTATTAAAAATACCTACTTTACACATATGAAATAACTTTTTCTTACAAGCCATATAATGTTCAAATGAAGTATGCTCATTTGGTCCTATGTGGTCTGGTGAAAGATTTGTAAATACTCCATAATCAAAATCTATTCCTGCCACACGATTTAACATAAGACCTTGTGAAGATACTTCCATTACACAATATTCACAACCACATTCTACCATTTCACTCATTAATTTTTGTAATTCAAATGATTCAGGTGTTGTATTCTTTGTTTCACGAAATTCACCATTTATAATTGAACCTATTGTTCCAATAATACCTACTTTTTTATGAGCCTTTTCTAAAATAGATTGCACCATATATGATGTTGTTGTTTTTCCTTTTGTTCCTGTTAAACCTATCACTGTCATTTGTCGACTTGGATGATTAAAAAAAGCACATGATAATAATGCTAAAGCATATCTTGAATCAGTAACTTGAATATATGTAATACCTTCTTTATATTCAACTTCTTTTTCTACAACAATCACTTTAGCTCCTTTTTGAATCACATCATCTATAAAGCAATGTCCATCTACTTGTGCTCCCACAATGCAAACAAAAAGACTGTCTTCTTTAACTGTACGTGAATCATAGTCAATTTGACTAATTTTTTGATCTATACTCCCTTGTATGAATTGATAATCTAATTCACTTAATAATTGTTTTAATTTCATATTTATCACCATTAATCATTATATCTTTTTTCTTTAGCAAATAAAAGAAAAAATCATCACTATGATGATTTTATAAATGTGTTAACTTCATATCGCCACTTTTAATATAATTAAGCTTTCGAAAAGCTTTATACATACTCCAACAAATAACAATAGGTAATATAACATCAACCAAAATAAGTGGTAGCCAATAAGAATGTCCCATAACTTGAATAGCCTCTAATAAACCAACTAAACCTGCTGTTCCCATTCCTGATCCAACTGCTGTACATCGAATACCTAAAATAGCAGCTGAAATAATACCTGAAACAATACTTGCAACAATTGGTGGAAGCCAAATAATAGGTCTTTTCACAATATTTTTAAATTGTAACATACTTGTTCCAATTCCAATCGCTATTACATCACCAATATCATTATCATCCATAGACATAATAGCTAATCCTACCATTTGTGCACAGCAACCTGCTAGTGCAGCTCCAGCAGCTAACCCATCTAATCCCAACATAATTCCAATTGCAGCTGATGAAATAGGTGCAGTTAATGCCATGCCCATTAATACTGCCACAACAACACCCATAAAAATAGGTTGCATATTTACTCCTTGATTAATTAAATTCCCAATCCAAACAATCATTTGAGTAATGTATGGTCCAATAAATTTGGTAATTAAACCAGCACATAAAATAGAAACAAATGGGACAATCAGGATATCTAGTGGAGTTTTATCTTGAACTAATCTTGTAGCTTCTACAGCCAATAATACTGCTAAATAAGCAGAAATAGGATTCCCCACAGTAACACTTACATCTCCTTGACTTAAAGAAAAAGTTCCTGCTCCAATTGTTCCAGCAATAACAGCACTCATTAAATTAAGACCTTTTGCTTCTAAAACATAAGCAATACCTACACCAATTGCAGGTCCCATCAAATAAGAAGCAATTTGCCCCCAAACAACCAATTCATTAACATGAATTGCAAGACCAATTTGTTTTAATATTGTTCCTATAATTAAACTAGAAAAAAAGCCATAAGCCATTCCATTTAATGTTTTGACTACATAATTTTCTCTTTGTGCACTTTTTGCCATTTTTTTGACTCTCCTTTTTCTTTTACATATTCACAGTCATATTCTTAGCCCAATTTCCTTTTTTGAGAAAATAGGTCGCTACAAACAATTTCAATACATCAAGCGATTCTATAATTGCATATAATAAAACTAATGGTATATTTGTAAACATAGATAATACTGTTGAAATCAATACCCCTGCACACCATAAAAAACCTGAATCTAACAACATAGTTGAAAAAGTATCACCACCTGCTCGCAATGTAAAAAAAACACATACATTATAAACATACACAGGTAATAAGAAAGATTTAATAGATAATAATTTGACAATGGTTTCTTTAATCACATCTTCTACGTTATAAAAAACAGCTATATATGGTGCTATTATTATAAAAAGAACACCTATTGATAATCCGACAATAACTCCAAACATAATCAATTTATAAGCATTTGATTTGGCTTCATCAATTTGATTGGCACCTAATCTATTCCCTATAAGAATGGAAACTGCACTAGATAAACCTCCAAAAATAATATAAGCAATTTGCATAACTGTGTCTACAACACTAATAGCCGAAATTAAATTTTCACTACATCTCATATAAGATATAAATATAATAGATAATCCTAAAGAATAAAATATCTCATTCATTGTTAATGGAATTGCTTTTCGTGTTAAAGATTTTAACAAAGAAAAATCAATATGAAATAAATCTTTAAATGATATTGTAAATAAATATTTATGTTTTAATAACAATAAAAGATATATCAACATTTCAACAAGACGAGCAATTGTAGTTGCAATAGCTGCACCTTGAACCCCTAATTGAGGACAGCCAAAATGACCAAATATTAATAAATAATTTAATGTTGTATTAATTGCAACTGTTATAGAGCCAACAACTAACTGAATCTTATTTATTCCTACTGCTCGAAATGCCATCATAACAGTAAAACTAAACGCATATGGAATATATGTTAATAATGCAATTTGAAGATATTTTAAACTTTCATTAATTACATCTGGTTGAGATGAAAATATTTCTATGAGTTGTTCTGGAATAATCAATAAAGAAATAACAAATAAACAAGCTATTGTCAATGCAACAACAATATTAATATTAAGAATTTTTTGACATTTCTTTCTATCATTAGCTCCATAATATTGTGCAATAAAAATACCTGCTGCTCCACAAATTCCAAATAATGTAGAATTAAAAATAATATATATACGATTAGCAACTGTTACAGATGTTAATGCTAAACTTCCTACACTTCCAATCATAATATTATCAATCAAATTAACAAAACTTGTTACAAATTGTTGTGCCATAATTGGCAATGCAATTGACAATGTTGTCATATAAAATACTTTATTTCCAAAAAACTTTTTCATACATTCACCCCTATTCTTTCATAACTTTTTTAATTATACAAAAAAACGTTACATAGTAACGTTTCAATTTCTATTGGTGGAGCTTAGCGGGATCGAACCGCTGACCTCCTGCGTGCAAGGCAGGCGCTC
>CAJUOS010000034.1:0-5404 GCA_910588075.1 uncultured Erysipelotrichaceae bacterium
AATGAAACAGTTACATTTGGTATTCCATTAGTATTGAACCCAATCTTAGATATTCCATTTATCTTAGCACCAGTTGTTACAATTTTAGTTGGTTATATCTTAACAGTTATTGGATTCTGTCCAAAAGTTGTTGTACAAGCTCCTTGGACTTGTCCACCAATCTTAATGGGATTCTTAGCTACAGGTGGAAATATTATGGGTGCAGTTTCACAATTAATCGTATTCGTAATTGCTGTAGTTATCTATGTACCATTCTTATTAGCTTACGAAAAATATCAAAACAAACAATCTGCTGAAGCTTAATAAGTTTGAAAAAGATTATACTATGAGAGATGGTTTAGCCATCTCTTTTCTTTTTGATAATGGCATGATTTTCATTGTCATTTAAAGATGAATTGTGTATAATAGAAAGGAAAGTGAGGCAGTTATGGAAAAGAAATTTAGTATTGAATTGAATTTTGCTGTATTTGTATTTTTAATGGCATATATGCTATATACAGTTTATTTATTTATAATGAAATCTAATGAGGCAATTATTGTATTATGTGGAGGAGTTATTTTTGCATTGTTCTTTTATGGTTTTAGACCATATCAATATGTTGTTGATAAAAAGTCAGTAACAACTAAGTATCGTCTTTGGAAAAATAAAGAGATTGATTTAATGGAATGTGAAACAATTTGTGATCCTGTTGAAAGATTTAGTGAGATTGTAAGACGACCACATGCTATTGAGATTTATACAACAAAAAGAAAACGTCATGCTTTTTTTCCAAAAGAAAGAGTGGAATTTGTTGAAGCAGTTGTAAGAGCAAATAAACGTATTCATTGTACTGTTAAAGATTATACAGATGTTCATAGAAAATTGGAAAAGAAATTAAGAAAAGAAAAGAGAAAAGCAGAAAGACAAGCTGCTAAAGATAAGGAATCAAAATAATAGTTGATTCTTTTTGTTTAATAATTATTGATTTGTCATGATGTATAATTTATCTTTTTTAAAGTATATTGAATTATGATGATATTATAAAATTAAGATGAGATAACATTGACAGTAAAGTATCTTATCTATATAATATCAATAATATTTATTATTTGAAGAAAGATTTAACACAATAGATAGGGGGAAGTGTTTAATGGATATAAATAAATTGCTTGAAGATTATGGATGTCTAACATTTAGTGATGATGTGATGAAAGAACGTATTCCTAAATCTGTATATAAAGCTTTTCATGAATCATTAGATAAGGGTGAGCCATTAGTTAAAGAAACAGCAACAGTAATTGCTAATGCAATGAAAATTTGGGCTGTTGAGCATGGAGCGACTCATTTTACACATTGGTTTATGCCGATGACTGGATTAACTGCTGAAAAGCATGATGCTTTTTTAGAACCTGATGGTAATAAAGCTGTATTAGAGTTTAGTGGAAAGACTTTAAGAAAAGGTGAACCAGATGCTTCTTCATTTCCTTCTGGTGGATTACGTGCAACTTTTGAAGCAAGAGGTTATACAGCATGGGATTGTACTTCACCCGCTTTTGTAAAAGATGGAAGTTTATATATTCCTACATTATTCTGTTCTTATACAGGAGAGGCATTGGATAAAAAGACACCTTTATTGAAATCTGTTGATGCTTTATCAAGAGCATCATGTCGTTTATTGCCATTGTTGGGAGTAGAGGGGGTTACTCATGTATCTGCTTCAGTTGGAAGTGAACAAGAATACTTTTTGGTTGCTGATGAATTTTATCAAAAACGTATGGATTTAAAATTAACTGGCAGAACATTATTTGGTGCTAAAGCTCCAAAAGGTCAAGAATTAGAGGATCATTATTTTGGTTCTATTAAACGTAAGGTTGCTGCTTTTATGAAAGATTTAGATAATGAGTTGTGGAAATATGGAATTCCTTCAAAAACAAAGCATAATGAAGCTGCACCTGCACAACATGAAGTTGCTTGTGTTTATAGAAATGTTAATATTACAACTGATAATAATCATTTATTGATGCAATTAATGCAAGATATAGCGAAAAGACATGGGTTAAGATGCTTATTACATGAAAAGCCTTTTGAAGGGGTTAATGGTTCTGGAAAACATAATAACTGGTCTGTAGTAACAAACACTGGAATGAATTTATTTGATCCTGGTAAAAATCCAGAAAGAAATTTACCTTTTTTAGCAGCTTTAGCTTGTACAATTAAAGCAGTAGATGAATATGCTGATTTATTGCGTATGTCTACAGCATCTGCAGGTAATGATCATAGATTAGGTGCTAATGAAGCCCCTCCAGCTATTATTTCTATGTTTTTAGGGGAAGAATTAGATAAGGTAATTCATGCTATTGTTGATGGAAAGGAATTAGAAGAAATAACAACTGGAAGATTTCAAACAGGTGTATCTGTTGTCCCTGATTTTTCTAAGGATAATACAGATAGAAATAGAACATCTCCATTTGCTTTTACAGGGAATAAATTTGAATTTAGAGCAGTTGGTTCAGCTCAATCTATTGCAGGACCAAATACAATTTTAAATACAATTTTAGCAGAAGAAATGGATCAAATGGCAAATGCTATTGAAAATGGAAAGAAGCCATTAGAAGTTATTCAAGAATTTTTAGCACAACATAAGCGTATTATTTTTAATGGTGATGGATATTCTAGTGAGTGGGAAGAAGAAGCGTTAAGACGAGGACTTCCAAATCATAAAAATACAGTTGATGCAATGAAATGTTTAAAAGATGAAAAAAATATAAAAATGTTATCTCGTCAAGGTGTTTATTCTCAAGTGGAATTAGCTTCACGTTATGAAATTTTATTAGAAAATTATAATAAAGCCATAAGAGTAGAGGCACTTACAGCTTTAAAAATGGCAAAAAATGAAATATATCCTGCTACATTGAGATATTTAAAAGATATTACAAAAACAGCATTAGATATCAAAGAAACAGGAATAGATAATGATTTTATTGTTGAAGATATTAATGAATTAGCATTGTTATTATCTCAAATGAAGAAACAAATAAAAGAATTAGAAACAAAGATTGATAATATTTCTAAATGTAAAGATGATATTATGGAACAAGCTATAATGTGGAGAGATGATGTATTTGTAGTTATGAATCAATTGAGGGAAACAGCAGACATCATTGAAACGAAAGTAGATGAAAGTTATTGGCCAATTCCTAATTATGTAGATTTATTGTTTGGAATTTAACGATTTGAAGTGAGTGTTTCACTTCTTTTTGTTTTTTTCTAAATATATGATATAATATTGAGAAAGAGGTGGTTGTATGAAAACAAGATTATATAAATCAACAGATTTGATGTATGTTGTTCAATTATTTTATGATAATATTCATAGTGTTTGTGTTAATGATTATACTTTAGAACAGTTAGATGCTTGGGCACCTCAAAATCCCGATTTATATCGTTGGAAAGCTTCTTTAAGTAAGAATCATACACTTGTTGTTGAAGAAAATGGGGAAATCATTGGTTTTGGTGATATGGGAGAAACAGGCTATCTTGATAGATTATATGTAAGAAAAGATTATTTGCATAAAGGTGTTGCTACACTTATTTTAAGCCAATTAGAAAAGTATGCAAAAACAAAGGGATTTATATTTATGACCACTGCTGCATCAATTACAGCAAAATCTTTTTTTGAAAAAAAGGGCTTTATTGTTCTAAATGAACAGGTTGTTGAAAGAAGAGGAGCAAGATTAAAACGCTATCTTATGGAAAAGAAACTTTAATGTTTCTTTTTTTAATAAAAAGTATATTAAGAGTAAAGAAAATATATGCATATAAAAAACTTGTCAAAAGACAAGTTCTTTTATATTAATCAGATAAATCTTCACCATTAGAAGCAATAACTTTCTTATACCAATAGAAAGAATCTTTTCTATATCTATTTAATGTTTTTAAATCAAATTCTTCTCTATCTACATAAATGAAACCATATCTCTTAACCATACCTTCGTGTGTAGAAATTAAGTCAATAGCAGACCAAGGACAATATCCCATCATTTCAGCTCCATCAGTAATAGCTAATTGAACTTGTTCAATATGATCTTGTAAATATTTAATTCTATATTGATCATGGATTTTACCATCTTCAGTTAATTGATCATAAGCACCAAGTCCATTTTCAGTAACAACCATTGGTAATCTATATCTAGAATACATTTCACGAATAGTTGCTCTAAATCCCATAGGATCAATTTCCCAACCAAAATCAGTATGTGGTAAATTTGGATTAGCTGCACCAATATAAACTTCTTTTTCCATTCTTGTTTTTTGTTGATCATGTCCATATGTATCTGGAGTATCTTCACCACACCATTGAACAGTTGCGGTAGAGTAATAGTTAAAACCAATAAAATCAGGATGACCATTTTTTAAGATTTCCATATCTCCATCTTCTATAACAGGAGTTGCATTTCTTTTTTCCATAAAAGCCCAAGCTAAATTATTATAAACACCATAAACAGCCATATCTAAATATAACCAGTTTCTAATCGCATTTAAATTTTGAGCAGCTAATTGATCTTCAGGTTTACAACTTGCAGGATAAGATAATGAAATATTTGGAGCAGGACCAATTTTTCCCCCTTCAACCATTTCATGACATAAAGCCATAGCTTTTGCTTGAGCAACAAGCATATGATGATTTTGTTGGTAAGTTTCTTTTAAAATATTAGTACATCCTTCAGGGATATGTAATGTTCCAATAACAGGACCAACTAAAGTTAACATATTTTGTTCATTAATTGTTAACCAATATTTAACTCTATCACCAAAGTTTTCAAACATCACTTTAGCAAAATTAACAAACCAATCAATAGATTCTCTTTTTTCCCAACCACCTTTTTCTTCTAAAGCTTGAGGTAAGTCAAAATGGAACATAGTAACTAATGGTGTAATGTTATATTTTAAACATTCATTAATAACATTGTTATAAAATTCAATACCTTTAGGATTGACATCTCCTATACCATTAGGTAAGATTCTTGACCAAGAAATAGAAAAACGATAAGTTTTGAATCCCATTTCTGCCATCAAAGCAATATCCTCTTTATATTTGTGATAATGATCAGCACAAACAGTTAAATCAGAAGTTCCTTCAGGAACAACTTTAACATCTTGAACTGATGGACCTTTTCCATCACTTAAATTAGCACCCTCTACTTGATAAGCAGAAGTACTTGCTCCCCAAAGAAAATCTTGAGGAAATGGTTTTAAATTTTTATGTATCATATATATATCCTCCCTATGATTATATTATATAGAGAAAAACAGTAAATCGTTAATTTTTCCAAAAAATGAAAAAGAACTTGTCAAAAGACAAGCTCTTATATATTAATCAGATAAATCTTCACCATTAGAAGCAATAACTTTCTTATACCAATA
>CAJUOS010000034.1:5504-26241 GCA_910588075.1 uncultured Erysipelotrichaceae bacterium
AATACATTTCACGAATAGTTGCTCTAAATCCCATAGGATCAATTTCCCAACCAAATTCAGTTGTTGGTAAATAAGGATTTTTATATCCTCTATAAAATCCAGCTTCACCTCTTGCAGTTTGTTGATCAGCACCTGGATCTAATTGTTCAGTACCATCACTTGCTTCAACAGTTGCAGTATTGTAATAGTTAAATCCAATAAAGTCAGGATGACCATTCTTTAATGCTTCTGCATCTCCATCAGCAAATTCAGGACAAGCATCATTTTCTTCTAAATAAGCCCATACAAGATTATTATAAACACCATAAACAGCCATATCTAAATATAACCAGTTTCTAATTGCATTGTAGTTTTGAGCAGCTAATTGATCTTCAGGTTTACAACTTGCTGGATAAACTAATGAAATATTAGGTGCAGGACCAATTTTAGCATTAGGTAACATCTCATGACATAAAGCCATAGCTTTTGCTTGAGCAACAAGCATATGATGATTTTGTTGGTAAGTTTCTTTTAAAATATTAGTACATCCTTCAGGGATATGTAATGTTCCAATAACAGGACCAACTAAAGTTAACATATTTTGTTCATTAATTGTTAACCAATATTTAACTCTATCACCAAAGTTTTCAAACATCACTTTAGCAAAATTAACAAACCAATCAACAGATTCTCTATTACCCCATGAACCTCTTTCATCTAAAGCAGCAGGCATATCAAAATGGAACATAGTAACTAATGGTTCAATGTTATATTTTAAACATTCATTAATAACATTGTTGTAATATTCAATACCTTTAGGATTCACTTCTCCAGTTCCTTGAGGAAGAATTCTAGACCATGCAATAGAAAAACGATAAGTTTTGAATCCCATTTCTGCCATTAAAGCAATATCTTCTTTATAACGATGATATTGATCAGCACAAACAGTTAAATCAGAAGTTCCTTCTGGCACAACTTTAACATCTTGACAAGATGGACCTTTTCCATCCTCTAAGTTTGCTCCTTCTACTTGATAAGCAGAAGTACTTGCTCCCCATAAGAAATCTTGAGGAAATGGTTTTAATTTCTTGTGTAACATTTTTAATTCTCCTTTATCCATAATATTTATAATTCTATTATAATATAAAAAGATATGAATTTTTACGAATTTCATAATATGAAAAAATCAACTATAACAAAGAAAAAAAGACTAGCCATAGGCTAATCTTTTTTGATTTTATTCTTCTGAAATTGCTTCTACAGGGCAAGTTCCTACACAAGCTAGGCATGAAATGCAAGTATCAGAATCGCAAGCAGCTTTTCCTTCATCATTGAAGTCTAAAGCACCAACAGGACAAGTTCCTACACAAGCACCACAACCAATACAAGTTTCTTGATCAACTTTTACTGCCATAATATTTCCTCCTATCATCTATAGATTAGTATATCATAAAATATGAAAAAGTGTTATAAAATATTTGAATTAATCAAAATAGTTTATTCAATGCCTTAATCATTTTTATAAATGGAAACTATTTTTATTTTTTTCAATCAACAATTTAAATATTTATTTGGAGTTCTTCCCATTTTTCTAAAAGTTTTTCTAATTGTTCATTGGCTTCATTAAGTTGTTTAATAATTTTATTATATTCTTGATAATCATTCAAGATATCTTCTTGATGAAGTAATTGATTGTAATTCTCTATTGTTTTTTCTAAATCAGAAATCTGATTTTCTAATTTTTTAATTTGATTCTGTTGTTTTCTTAATTCAGATTGATTCTTTTTTTCTTCTTGATATGAACTATTTTTAATTTTTTCATGATGGACATCTATTTTAGTATTCATATAATCATCATAATTACCATGATGTGTAATGGCTTGATGACTTTGCATTTCTACAATCTTTGTAGCAAGCTTATTAATAAAATAACGATCGTGACTAATAAATAAAATTGTTCCTTCAAAAGATAAAAGAGCATCTTCTAAAACTTCTTTTGAAGCAATATCTAAATGGTTTGTAGGTTCATCTAAAATAAGAAAGTTAGAACGTCCTAATAATAATTTCATTAAAACAACTCTACCTCTTTCACCACCAGATAACATATCTATACTCTTAAATACATCTTCACCTTTAAATTGGAAAGAAGCACAGGCATTACGTATTTCAGTATTTGTCATTTGTGGATATGTATCACTTATTTCTTGAAATATTGTTTTTAATGGAGAAAGAGAGGTATGTTCTTGATCATAATATCCCATCATAACTTTACTTCCTAACTTTATTTTTCCATCTTTTGGAGAAAGATGATTAAGTAATATATGAAATAAAGTTGTTTTACCTATACCATTAGGACCAATAAGAGCAACTCTTTCTTGTTTTTTTACTTCAAAATGAATATTTTCAAAAAGTGGCTGTTCAAAACTCATAGCTAAATTTTTAATTTTTAAAACATCATATCCAGATTCAATAAGAGGTTGAAATTGAATACGAATAGCTTGAGGTAGACTTTCAGGTTTATCAATTTTTTCCATTTTCTCTAATGCTTTTTCTTTACTTTCAGCACGTTTAACTTGTTTTTCTCTACCAAATGATTTTAATAAATCAATACTATCTTGCATTCTTTTGATTTCTTTTTGATTATTGACATAATGTTTTAATTCAATATCTCTATTATGTTTTTTAATTTGAGCATATTGTTGATAAGAACATTTGTATGTTATAGATTTTCCATTTTCAATTTCTATGATTTGATTAGTAATTTGATCAATAAAGTATCGATCATGAGAAACCATAATAATAGCATGAGGATATCCTTTAAGATAATTCTCTAACCATTCAATAGATTCAACATCAAGATGGTTAGTAGGTTCATCTAATAATAATAAATGTGGTTTCTTCAACAATAAACGTCCTAAAGCAATACGTGTTTTTTGCCCCCCAGATAAGATTCCAATATTCATATCCCATGTATCTTCATGAAACCCTAAACCTTTTAAAACACCTTTGATTTGACTTTGATATGTATAACCGCCATCTCTTTCAAATTCATAAGATAATTGATCATATTCTTTCATAATATTATCTAAATTTTGTTCAATAGACATATGTCTTTCTAACTCACGAATACGTTTTTCTTTTTGAATAAGTGGTTGAAAAACATCCAATAAAGCATCATAAATATTAAGAGTGGGATCAATTGTATTATGTTGAGAAAGATATCCTAAAGTCATATCCTTTGATTTAAAAATATCGCCACTATCATAACTTTCTTCATCACAAAGAATACGTAATAAAGTTGTCTTTCCAGCACCATTCACACCAATAATAGCTATTTTATCATGATTTTCAATTTTAAATGTAATATCTTTAAGTAATTCATTTCCTTGAAATGATTTCTTTAAAGATGAGCATGCAAGTATCATATTTATCACCGCTTGTTATTGTAACATATTGTTTACAATAATGAAATTAAGAAATGCTTAATTCAAGTCATTATATAAAAAAGTTATTCCTTTTCTAAATAAGGAATAACTTC
Organism: uncultured Erysipelotrichaceae bacterium; assembly: GCA_910588075.1. Taxonomy (GTDB): domain Bacteria; phylum Bacillota_I; class Bacilli_A; order Erysipelotrichales; family Coprobacillaceae; genus MGBC163490. The sequence continues at coordinate 9,022 of CAJUOS010000034.1, forward strand.
TTTTAAGGATTGAAGAATAATTTCTGTTTTATTGATATATTCTTCTTGTGGATATTTCAAATCAGGAATACAAATAACAGGGATTTGAGCATCATAGGCAGCTTGTATACCAGCTTCACTATCTTCTAAAACAAGAGCTTCACTTGTTTTGATTTGAAGTTTCTCACATGCTTTTAAGAAAATATCTGGAAAAGGTTTTCCTTTTTTAACATCTTTTCCATAAACAGCACTATCAAAATATTGAAGAATATTATGAGATTCTAATAATTTTTCTGCACGTTCTTGATGACTAGATGAAGCAATCACGGTTAAATAATGATTCTTTTTAAGGTAATGCAAAAGTTCAAGTAATCCTTCTTTTAGAGGGACACCTTCTTTTTCTATCATTTGATATTCAAGTTGATGAAAGTTTTCAAGCTGTTCTTGAATATCATAGTTTAAGTGATATTTTTTATTTATAAATTCTAATGAAGCTATTAATGGTCTTCCTGGATAATCTTGAATATATTCATTCAAGGTGAATGAGTATCCAAACTGACTTAATATTGCTTTATAACATTTATAAGAAATCATTTCACTATCTATCATTAATCCATCCATATCAAATATAATAGCTTTTATCATTAATATCATCTCCTGTTAATAGATTACATGAAAATAAAAAGAAAATAAAGGTGTTTTCAAAATAAATAATAAAAATAAGTCATATAGTATTATTTTGATGAAAAAAATAAATAAAATTGATATGATAATAAAAAATGGAGGCAATTATGAAACTAACAAAGATAATTATTATTTTTATAATATGTATAATGATGATTCAAGTGAAATCAAAAGACTTTCATACAGGTTATCACTATCTGGGATATCAACCAGAAGAAAGAGAAGATGGTTTATATAGAAGCTATTTAGCGACACAAAGTCAATATGATCCTAGAAAAGAGGGCATGATAACAAGGATTAAAGATCAAGGAAATACAGAGTGTTGTTGGGCATTTGCAACAATTGCTATGGCAGAATCAAACTTAATAAAACAAAAACTTGCTGATAAAGATATTGATTTATCTGAACATCATTTATCTTATTTTTTATATAATTCATCAAATGATCCTTTAAATAATACATTTCAAGATAAAACAGTATTAAAGAGTTATTTGAATTATTTGAATGCTGGAGGAAATTATTTGTTCTCATTTCAGTTTTTATCTAGATATAGTGGTATGGTTAATGAAAATATTGTATCTTCTATACCATCATCTTATGAAAATATCCAAGCAATAGATCATATTTTTCAATATAACCATAATAGTTATACATTAAAAAATACGTATTATAGTCTTTATAATATTGAAAATATTAAAAAAATGATTGATCAATATGGAGCAGTAGGTATCAGTTATCAATATGTGAATAATCCAGATACAATGAATTTTGAACATAATGCAATTTATAATCCAGATGGAGATGAAGCATTAGCTAATCATTCTGTTGTTATTGTAGGATGGGATGACTATTATGATAAAAATAATTTTAGTACATTACCACAAAATAATGGAGCATGGTTAATTAAGAACTCATGGGGAGAGGTAGGTAGTGAGGATGGTTATTTTTGGATGTCATATGAAGAACCATCTATTACAGATGTTGTTGCTGCAGAGTTTGAAAAAGTAAAATATGATTATAATTATCATTATGATGGAAACTTAAATCCGAGTTGGGCTACCTTTGAAAATCAAATGACATTTGCGAATATTTATCAAGTGAAAGGAAATAAGACAAAAAATGATGAATTGTTGAAAGCTGTTAATATTGGTATACAATCAACCGATACGAAATATTCTATACAGATATATAGAAATATTAAAAATAATCAAGATCCAACAAGTGGAACATTGGTGAATCAAGAGCCTATTATAGGAAAAACAACTTATTCAGGATTATATACAATTGAATTAGATGAACCAATAACATTAGCACATGATGATTATTATTCTATTGTTGTTACATTAAATAAACCAAATGATTTTGTAAAAATGTTTGTAGAATCTTATCAGGACTCTGACTGGGTGGAACTTCAATTAGGAACAAAAGAAAATCAAAGTTTTTATTATGAAGATAATAAGTGGAAAGATTTACATAATGAATCAGCAACTGCTAGAATTAAAGGATTAACAGTTAATGCTCAAACAAAATCAGCTTCGCATGTTTCTTTATCTAAGACACAAACAATGATAATAGGAGAAAGAAAAAAATTAGATGTTCATTTAACATCTTCTACAACAGACTCAAAACTTTTATGGCAATCAAGTCATCCTGATATTGTTGAGATTGATAAAAATGGTTATATAACTGCATTATCTTTGGGACAAGCAACAATTACTGTTACAACAGAATATGGCGCTACTGCTTCTTGTCTTATCGAAGTGAGTGAAAAGGATATAGGAATAAAAGAAAGTCAGAATACAATAAATGATATAAATAAAAAGGACTTAAAAACAAAAAGAGTAGGACAACATATTGTGAATACATCTGATAAAAGTGTGATAGATTTATATATTTTTTTATTATACTTTGGGGGATTAGGTATGATGATTTGTATATATAAACGAAAATATCTTTAAAAATAAGAACATTTTATTGATTGTTTATACACGTTCTTGTATAATTGTATACAATAGTGAAAGGGGTAAATAAAATGAATTTAGCATATAAGATATTAAGTTCTCATTTAAAAGAAGGAAAGCTTATTCCAGGAGAACAAATTTGTATTCAAATAGATCAAACATTAACTCAAGATTCGACAGGAACAATGGCTTATTTACAATTAGAAGCTATGGAAGTAGGTCATGTGGCTGTGGAGAAAGCAGTAGCATATATTGATCATAATATGTTACAAACAGGATTTGAAAACATGGATGATCATGAATTTATTAGAAGTGTTGCCAAGAAACATGGAATTACTTTTTCTAAACCAGGAAATGGTGTATGCCATCAATTACAATTAGAAAACTTTTCAAAACCAGGAAAAACATTAGTAGGAAGTGATTCACATACACCAACATGTGGAGCTATGGGAATGATTGCAATTGGAGCAGGTGGTTTGGATGTTGCTGTGGCTATGGCAACAGGAAAATATTATTTACAATGTCCAGCAGTTATTCAAGTAAATTTAACTGGAAAGAAAGCTCCATGGGTGAGTGCAAAAGATATTATTTTAAAGGTATTACAAGAATTAAGCGTTAAAGGTGGCGTGAATAAAATTGTTGAATATACAGGTGAAGGTGTTTCATCTTTATCTTTAACTGATCGTGCAACAATATGTAATATGGGTGCAGAATTAGGAGCAACATGTTCATTATTTGCAACTGATGAAAGAACAAAAGAATATTTAAAACAACAAGGTAGAGTAGATGATTATGTTGAGATGAAACCTGATGAAGATGCTATCTATGATCAACGATTAGATATTGATATGTCTACATTAGAACCAATGGTAGCAAAACCACATAGTCCAGATGCTGTTGTTTCTGTTAAAGAATTAGAAGGAATGCATATTCACCAAGTTGTTATAGGTTCATGTACAAATTCATCATTTGCAGATATGATGAGAGCTGCAAAAATTTTAAAAGGAAGAAAAGTGGCTGAGCATGTATCATTAGTTATTGCTCCAGGATCATCAAGTATATTAGCAATGCTTTCTCAAAATGGTGCATTAGCAGATATGATTCATGCAGGGGCAAGAATTCTTGAATGTGGATGTGGTCCATGTATTGGCATGGGGCAAGCACCTTTATCAAAGGGAATTTCTCTAAGAACAATTAATCGTAATTTTAAAGGACGTTCAGGAACAAATGATGCAGGTGTTTATTTGGTTTCACCAGAAATTGCTGCTTTATCAGCAATTAAAGGATGTTTATCTTGTCAATTTGAAGATGATATGTATTTAGATGAAGTGCCAAGTACACCATTTATAAAAAATAAAAATTTCTTTATTGATGAATATGATCCTCAAACAAATGTTTATATGGGTCCAAATATTAAACCAGTTCCTAGAGGTGAAAAATTAACAAATGAACTTAAAGGAAAAGTTGTATTAAAAGTAGGAGATAATATTTCTACTGATCATATTGTACCATCTGATTCTAAATTATTGCCATATCGTTCTAATGTGCCACATTTAGCTAAGTTTTCATTTTGTAAAGTAGATGATCAATTTTATACAAGAGCAATAGAGAATAATGGCGGATTTATTGTTGGAGGAGATAATTATGGACAAGGTTCTTCTAGAGAACATGCTGCTTTAGTACCTAATTACTTAAAAATTAAAGCTGTTTTTGCATTATCATTTGCTAGAATTCATAGATCTAATTTGATTAATAATGGTATTTTACCTTTAGTTATTAATCAAGATGGATATGATTTCTTAACAAATGAAGATGAATATATTTTATTAAATGTTAAAGAAGCAGTAGAAAATAATCAGGATATTATTGTTAAAAATACAAAGACAAATGAAACAATAACTGTTGAATTGAAATTATCATCAAGAGAAAAGGTTATGATTTTACAAGGTGGATTATTAAATGCAATTAAAGAGTTAGGGGGAGATTTTTAATGAAGGCTGTCTTAATACCAGGAGATGGAATTGGACCAGAAATATCACAGAGTGTTGTTGCTATAACAAAAGCAATGAATTTAGATATTGAATGGGTAACTTATCAAGCAGGTGCAGAATATGCTGCTAAAACAAAAGAAGTCTTTGAACCAGGATTAGTAGATGCTATTAAAGAATATAAATGGGCTTTAAAAGGTCCAACAGCAACTCCTATTGGAACTGGATTTAGAAGTGTTAATGTTGCTTTAAGACAGCAGTTTGCAACTTATGCAAATGTACGTCCTATTCGTTCATTTCAAGGAATTGATTCTAAGTATGAAAATATTGATCTTGTAATGATAAGAGAAAATACTGAAGACTTATATAAAGGTATCGAATATATGGTTAATGAAAATATGGCCAATGGAGTTAAACTTATCACTAGAGAAGCTAGTGAGAAGATATGTCGTTATGCTTTTGAATATGCTCAAAAAAATGGAAGAAATAAAGTAACAGCAATCCATAAAGCTAATATTATGAAATTTACAGATGGATTATTTTTAGAAGCATTTAGAGATGTTGCAAAAAACTATCCAGAAATTGAAGCACAAGAAGTTATTGTTGATAATATGTGTATGCAATTGGTTTTAAGACCAGAAACATTTGATGTTTTGGTTGCTCCTAACTTATATGGAGATATTGTTTCAGATTTATGTGCAGGATTGATTGGTGGACTAGGATTTGCTCCAAGTGGAAATATTGGTGATGATTATCGTATATATGAGGCAGTACATGGAAGTGCTCCTGATATAGCAGGAAAAAATATAGCTAATCCAAGTGCGTTATTATTAGCTTTTGCATTGATGTTAGAAGCATTAGGAAAATTAAAAGAAGCCAATACATTAAGAGAAGCATTGGCCAAAGTTGTTGAAGAGGGTCAAGTTGTTACACCAGATATTGGAGGACATGCTTCAACAACAGAGTTTACTCAAGCAATTATAGAAAAATTATAGGAGGATTAAAAATGCCATCACATAGTTTATTTGAACATGTATCACATGGATCATTAGGAAATAAAATTTTTGATATTTTAAGAGATCGTATTTTAAATGAAGAATACGAACATGGGCAAAAATTAAATGAATTAACACTGGCTAATGAGTTAAAAATAAGTCGTACTCCTATTAGAGAGGCATTGAAACAATTAGAATTAGAAGGACTTGTAGAGAGTATTCCAAATAAAGGAGTATATGTTAAAGGCTTTTCTCCTAGAGATATTGATGATATGTTTGAAATACGTTTAGCATTAGAGGGATTAGCTATTCAATTAGCTATTGATCGTATGGATGAAGTTCATTTAGCAAAAATCAGAGATGTTTTTGAATTAATGGAATTTTATACATTAAAAAAAGAACAGGATAAAATCAATGATTTGAATATTCTTTATCATGAAACAATTTATCAAGCAACACAATCACAATATTTTGAACAATTATTAAAAGATGTCCATTACTATGTTTCAGTAACAAGTCGCCATTCTATTACACGACCTGAAAGATTAGAAACAGCATTAAAAGAACATAGAGCTATTCTTGAAGCTATAATTGCAGGAGATAAGGAACATGCTAGAGATACAATCCAAAAGCATATTAGAAAAACACAGGTTTTAGTAAGAAAATATTATGCTAAAAAGAATCAAAAAATCTAAGCAAAATGCTTAGATTTGGAAGAGTCATTATAGATAGTGGCTCTTTTTATTATACTTTTGTTTGGTTTAAGAGTTTCTTTATTTTGACTTGATAGCTGATATAAAGAAGAATAGCAGCTCCGCCCCAAGCAAAAACTTCTGCAAAATAAATACCATCTTGTCCTATCCATAATGGTAATATTAAAGCAATACCAATTCTCATCACTAATTCAACTATACCAGATACCATAGGAATAAATGTATTTTCCATTCCTTGCAATGCACTTCTATGGGTATGAAGTATATATAATATAGGAAGACAATACGCCATAATAGATAAATATTGATAGGCAATATTTAAAACTGTTTCTATTTCTTGAGGAGTTCCAGAAATAAATAATTGAAGAATAGGTTCTCCAAAAACAACCATACATATAGAAATGATAACAGATGTTATTAAAGAAAGAATATTAGCTTGTGAAACACCTTGTTTCATTCTTTTAAATAATTTAGCTCCATAATTTTGACTATTAAATGTTGTTATGGCATAACCAAAAGAAATAGCAGCAACTTCTAGTAATCCATACAATTTATTAGTAGCTGTAAAACCAGCTACAAACAAGAAACCATAGTCATTAACAACAGATTGAACAATAATTCCTCCAATAGAAATAATAACATTTTGAAAAGCGAGAGGAGAACCTAAACGAATAAGATCAGTGATAATAGATATATCTAAATGAAAACAAGATTTATCAAACTGAAATGGTAATTCTTGATATAAAATATAAAAACAAAATAAGGCAGCAAAACATTGAGCAATAAGTGTTGCTATGGCAGCTCCAGCAATTCCAAAATGAAAAACACATACAAATAATAAATCTAAAATAATATTAAGAATAGCAGCACTCATCATAGCATATAAAGGTGTACGACTATTTCCTAAAGAACGTAAAATACTTGAAAAACAATTATAAGACATAACAATCATTGTTCCTAATGACATAATTCTTAAATAAGTGATAGAACCTTGAATAATATCAGAGGGTGTATTCAAAAGAATTAAAAGAGGTTCAATAATAATTTGAGTTAATAGAATTACAAAAATAGAAATGATAAAACAAGATATAAAAATCATAGACATAGATTTCTTCATTTTATCAAAATCTTGAGCCCCATAACAATGTGATATACGAATAGCAAAACCTTGTGTAAATCCCATAACAATACCCAATATTGCCCAATTAATCCAATCAGCAGCACCAATACTTGCAAGTGCATCAACACCTAGGAATTGACCAACAATCATTGTATCAGCCATTGTATATAATTGTTGTAATATATTTCCTAACATTAAAGGCATTGCAAATAAGAATATTAATTGTAAAGGTTTACCATTTGTCATATTTTTCATATTTCCACCTCTGTTCTCATTATTATGTCAAAGAATAGAAAAATAAGCAAGGAAATATCATTTCTATTGATATATTAAAGAAGATTAAATTTATAAAAAAATTAATTTTCAATACTTGAAAAAATGAAACAAAAAATTACTTTTTTGTTTATACTTATAATAGATAAAAAAGGAGGACGTTTTATGGAAAAGAAACCAGTAAAAATTGTAACAATTGGTGGAGGAAGTAGCTATACTCCAGAATTAATGGAAGGATTTATTAAAAGATATGAAGAACTTCCAATTAAGGAAATATGGTTAGTTGATATTGAAGACGGGAAAGAAAAAATGGAAATCGTTGGGACAATGGCTCAACGTATGTGGGACGCATCACCATATGATGTAAAGGTGCATATGACATTAGATAGAAGAGAAGCATTAAAAGATGCTGACTTCGTTACAACTCAATTTAGAGTAGGGTTATTAAATGCTCGTGTTAAAGATGAAAGAATTCCATTATCATATGGAATGTTAGGACAAGAAACAAATGGAGCAGGTGGAATGTTTAAAGCTTTTAGAACAATTCCAGTTATCTTAAGTATTGTTGAAGATATGAAAGAATTATGTCCTAATGCTTGGTTAATTAACTTTACAAATCCTAGTGGAATGGTAACAGAAGCAGTTATTAGATATGGAAAATGGGAAAGAGTTATAGGTTTATGTAATGTACCAGTAGGTGCTATGATGGATGAACCAAAAACTATTGATAGAACTTTAGATGAATTGGTTTATAAATTTGCTGGATTAAATCATTTCCATTGGCATAAAGTTTATGATTTAAATGGAGAAGATGTAACAATGGATATTGTGAACGCATTTTTTGAAGGAAAAGATAGTGGCATCCCAGCTAATATTCATGATATTCCATTCTTTAAAGAACAATTAGAACAAATGAAAATGATTCCATGTGGATATCATAGATATTATTATAGACAAGAAGAAATGTTAGCTCATTTATTAGAAGAATATAATGATCCAAAATTAGGAACAAGAGCTCAACAAGTGAAAAAAACAGAAGAAGAATTATTTGAATTATATAAGGATCCAAATTTAGATCATAAACCAGAACAATTAGCAAGACGTGGTGGAGCACATTATAGTGATGCGGCATGTGAAACAATTGCTTCTATCTATGGAAATAAAAATACACATATTGTTGTTTCAACAAAAAATAATGGTGCAGTTCCAGATTTACCTGCTGATTGTGTTGTTGAAGTATCAGCACATATTGGAGCTACTGGAGCACTACCAATTGCCTTTGGACCATTACATCCAGCTGAAAGAGGTTGGTTACAAGTTATGAAGAATATGGAATTATGTGTATGTGAAGCTGCAGTTACAGGTAATTATGGTTTAGCATTACAAGCATTTATTCTTAATCCTCAAGTTCCTTCAGGAGAAACAGCTAAAAAAGTATTAAATGAATTATTATTAGCACATAAGAAATATTTACCTCAATTTGCTGATAAGATTGCTGAATTAGAAGCAGCAGGTGTTACAATCAAAGATGATGTAGCAAGAGAACTTACAGAAAAAGGTTTATAATAAATTGAGAATATCTTAATAAAATTAAGGTATTCTTTTTTTATTACATCTAATTATTTTGCTTTTTTTAATATAGATATGATAGAATAAAATAAGGAAGTGATAAGATGTTTAGTTATAAGCAAATTGCTAAATTGAATGATACTGAAACCAATATTTATCAGTATGTTATTAAAAATATTAATAATGTTCTTAAAATGAGTGTAAGAGATTTAGCTGAGGAGACATATGTTTCTACTGCAACCATTGTTCGTTTTTGCCAAAAATTAGGTTGTGATGGATTTGTAGAATTTAAAACAAAGTTAAAACTATTTTATGAAGATACTATGATTCCAAGTACAGATAATGAAATTGATGTTTTGTTAGAATTTTTTAATTATTCACGAAGTGATGATTTTAAACAACGAATTGAAACTTTTATAAAATATATTCATGAGGCAAAAACAATTTGTTTTGTAGGTATTGGAACAAGTGGAGTTTTAGGTGAATTTGGAGCAAGATATTTTTCTAATGTAGGTTATTTTAGTCAAAGTATATCTGATCCATATTATCCTCCTCTTGTTGATCACAATGAAACTCATTTACTTATTGTTTTATCTGAAAGTGGAGAAACAAGAGAAATTATTGATCAAATTAGAATATATCAAAGTAATCATACAAAAGTATTAGTTATCACAAATAAACCAGATTCAACTATTGATAAAATGGCTGATGCTAGCATTTATTATTATGTAAAAGATATCATACTGCCTCAAACATATAATATATCTACTCAAGTTCCAGTTCTTTATATTTTAGAGAGATTAACAAGAGAACTTCAAAATAGTAAGAAGAAATCTTTGCCATTAAAAACCTCTACTCGAAATGATTAGTACCTTATAGGGTACTTTTTTTATTTGTTACAAGTTATGTAACGGGTTACATAAACCTTTGATAATATATTAAATTTTGTCTCTTTATGATAAATTAAAAGTGTAATGTATCTATATTTTTATATTTTAAGGTCATGCTGAAAGGGAGATAAGTTCTTGTATGGTAATGGATAGGTTACATTATTATAGAAAAGGAGAGATAAAAATGTTGAAAAAATGGAGTAAAAAAATTTATACATCATTATTGACATTTGCCATGATTCTTGGCATGGTTGGTGTTATGCCAGTTTATGCAGCTGAGCCTGTTGTAGACTTGGATAAGAATTATGCCATAGTCACAAAAGATGGAAAAGCAATTATGATGAAGTCTAAAGGTTTCATGGGACCAAGTACTAGTGATGCGAATTGTCCACATGCTGATGGAAAAGTAAGCAGTCAAAATACAATTGATCCAATGGGACTATTTAAAATTGAAAAAAATAGTGAAGATTACTATAGCTTTTATTGTCCAGAAGCAAATAGTAACTATCTTGAATTAGAAGGAGATGGAGTTTCATTATTTTCTTGGAGTACAAAGAATTATAATAATCTTCAAGAATCAGCACGTAATCATGCACAATTTGCTTTAGAAGTAGCTGAAGATGGATACTATATTGTTTCTAGACAAGCAACACAAGGGTATAAATATTTGTGTGTAGAGGATAATGGATTAGTAAAGGGTGTTGCTAGTTCAGCTGATGCCACTGTTTTCACATTTAAAGAAGTTGTAGTAGTAGATAACTCTTTTTATATTGAGAATGTAGATACTCAAAAATATGTAACAACAAAAGATCAAGAACTATTAAAACCAATCAAAGTAACAGCAACAGAAGTTACTGATACTGAAAAATTTAATGTTTCATATCAAACAAATGATAATCATATTATAAGTGGAATGGATGGTCAAAAAATTAATACAGTATCATTCATATCAAAACTTAATAACCAATGTGTTATTGGTTCTGCAAATTGGCAAGATGGAGCTGTAAGTGCAATTATGGCAGTTGGTCAAACAGGAGGATGGGAGTCAATTGTTGTTACTCCTAATGGAGATGGAACTGTTTCATTAAGAAGTGCTTATACATATCAATATATTACAGTTAATGATAAAAGTGAACTTGAATTATGTGATAAAAAAGATAATGAATTAACAAATAAAGAAAAGTTTATCATTCATACAGGAAATCCACAGATTAATAAAGTCGAAGGTTTAACAACAAATGTAAGACCAACAAATACAATGATTTCTTTATCTTGGAATTCTCTAACAAAAGATTTGATTTCAGGATATGAAGTTTGGCGTAGTACAACTGATAACTTTGCAGATTTTCAAAAAGTTGCTGATGTTACAACAAATAGCTATGTAGATAAAAATTTAAATCCTTCTACAACTTATTATTATAAAGTTCGTGGTGTTAATGGACAAGGAAGTATAGAAGAAGGAAGTAAAATTAATGGGGAATTTAGTGATGTTTTATCAAAAGCAACATTACAAGGTGAAGCGCCTAAAGCACCTCAGACTATGAAGATTGAAGATATTGGTAATAATAAGGTAACAGTAAGCTGGGATAGAAGTGAATCTGAAAATGCTGTTAAATATGAAGTTTATAAAGCTGTGAGTGCATATGCACCATATGAAAAAATTGGAGAAACCGATGCTTTAAGTTATACAATACCATATACAACTGGAAATGGTGGAACAAAATATCATTATTATAAAGTTGTGGCTGTAAGTAATGAAGATGTTCAATCTGAATTAGATGATATTGATAGTGTATCTTTAGAAAAAGATATTTTTGGTAAAAATACTATTTTTATTGCTGAAACAGATAATGTTGATAAAGTCAATCAAGTTATTCAAAATATCTTTAAACAACAAAATAGTTTAAAAGATGATGCACAATTTAATGGAAAGAATTATTCTATTTATTATAAACCAGGTAATTATATTCAAACTGACAGTGTTCCAGTTGGTTTCTATACTCATGTTGGAGGTTTAGGAAAAGTACCAACAGATGTTAAATTAAATAATATGGAAGTGCCAGCATATCTTGATGAAAGAGGAAATGCTAATGCAGGTAACTATTGGGATGATGGTGGAGCATGGCGTAATGCAACATGTAACTTCTGGCGTTCTGCTGAAAACTTATCAATTGTAGGAACAGGAGAGGCAACAGTTGTTAATGAAGGTAAAGTTGCTCCATATAGTAATAACTGGAGTCCAAGTAAATTCAGTTGGTCAGTTGCACAAGCTGCACCTTTAAGAAGAGTTTATTCAACAAGAGATGTATCATATGATTGGTCATTTGGATGGGCATCAGGTGGATATACTGCTGATTGTTTATTTGAAGGAGAAGCAAAAACTGATTCAGGACAACAATATTTTACAAGAAATTCTGTTGTTAAAGGAAATGCTATTGGAACAACTTTAAATAATTTTAATATGGGTGTTGAATCTGAAAGTTTACCTCATACTACAAGTTTAATTAATAATAATGGATATACTGATTGGGGAGAAGGAAATATTGGTGATACTCAAAAAGTATCTACTCATATTTCTGAAACACCAATTATAAAAGAAAAACCATTCTTATTTATAGATGATGATGGAGAATATAAGATTTTTGTACCTGCATTAAGAACAAATACATCAGGTGTAAGTTGGGGTGCAGGTAAAGCAAATGATGGCATGGGAGAAGGAGAAATTGTATCTTTAGATAATTTCTATATAACAAAAGAAGGAGATACAGCAAAGACTATTAATGCTCAATTAAAAGCAGGAAAAAATGTTTTCTTCACTCCAGGAGTATATCATGCTGAAGAAGTTATTGAAGTTAATAATCCTCACACAATTGTGTTGGGTTCAGGTATGGCAACAATTGTTCCAACAAATTCACAAGGTGCAATGAAAGTTGCAGATGTTGATGGTATAACATTATCAGGACTTATTTTTGATGCTGGTAAATATTCAAATTATCTATTGACTGTTGGTGATGAAGGAAAACATATTGATCATTCTGATAATCCAACATTATTACAAGACTTATTCTTCAGAGTTGGTGGAACAACAGATGAATTAACAAAAGCAGATAATGCTTTGATTATTAATAGTGATGATGTTATAGGAGACCATTTCTGGATTTGGCGTGCTGATCATGGTGCAGGTGTTGCTTGGGATGGTAATGAATCACAACATGGTTTAATTGTTAATGGTGATGATGTTCATTGTTATGCATTATTTAATGAACATTTCCAAAATTATCATACTTTATGGAATGGTGAAAATGGATCAACTTATTTCTATCAAAATGAAACTGCATATGATCCAATTTCTCAAGAAGCGTGGATGTCTCATAATGGAACAGTTAATGGATATTCATCATATAAAGTTGCTAATAATGTTGAAAAACATTATGCAGTTGGTTTAGGTATTTATAATGTATTTATTTATACTGGTCCAGAATATGATGCTACTCAAGTACAAATTCAATTGGATAATGCTATTGAAGTTCCAAATAAAGAAGGTGTTCTTATAGAGAATGCTTGTATTCAAACATTTGCTAATGATGGAGGAGCTTTACAAAAGATTAATTCAATTATTAATGGAGCAGGTAATGGTGTAAGTAGTGGAGTTGATAAAGAAACAGGTGTACAAGGAACTGGATGGTCTAGACAATACTTATTAAGCTATAACAATGGAACTGCAATTGTTGGTAAAGCACCTGCTGCTGACCAAAAAGGTAAATTTATTGGTGTAGAAGTTATTGAAAATGTAAGAGGATTAGGGGATGACCATTTGGATGTCAATGGATTAAAATCATTGATTGCAAAAGCTAAGAAATTAAATGAAAAGGAATATACAGTTGATAGTTGGGAAAATCTAGAAGCTTGTTTAGAAAGTGCTGAAAATGCGTTAACACATGAATCTTTAAAATATACATTTGAAAAAGATTTTAATGAAGTTAAGGATTCTTTAAAAGAAGCTATTGAAAATTTAGAAAAACTTGATGATTCATCTTCAGTTGATAAACCTTCAACTCCTGATGATAAACCAGATACAAACAAGCCAGCTGTACCTGATAATGATAATACAGATGTTAATAAACCAGATGATGAAAATATTGATAGTGATGTATTAGGTGAAGAAGTAGATACAACTCATAAACCAAATCAAAATTTAACTACACCTAGTGGAAACAAGAATAATCATGTTCAAACAGGTGATTCTACAACAATTGTTCCATATGCAATTTTAACAACTTGTACTGTTTTAGCATATATGACAATAAGAAAGAGAAAACATGTATAAAACATATATTAAAAAAACAGTAATGACACTTTTAAGTGTCATTCTGTTATTTTCAATCATAAATGTATCTGCTTTAGAAAATAATGAAATCAACTTATGGAAACAAGAAGCTATTATATTTCCTAAAGTATCTCAATTGGTTCCAGCTGGACCTATTCAATTACGATGGAAACAATTGAATGATGAACAAGTTCAAGCTTATGAAATTTATTTTGATGGGCAATTAGAAGGAACTGTTAATAAGGATATAACTTCTTATAGTGTATATTCAACTCAAGTTTCAATTCATGAAGTCTCAATTCGTGCTATTTTAAGAAATAATGAAAAAATAGTCAGCCAATCTCAACAGTTTTATATTTCTAAAAAAGGAATAGCTTATGAAAATATAGATGCTATTCAAAATTTATCTGCTTCTTGGTATTATAATTGGGGAATACATAGTCAAATGGATACAGACTTAGAATATGTTCCAATGGTTTGGGGAAGTCAGAATGATGAAAGTATAAAAATGAATGAAATTAAGAAAAATGGTTATTTGACTGTATTAGGTTATAATGAGCCAGAAGGAACATTGAGTGGACAATCAAATGTAAGTGTTGAAACAGCTGTGAGACAGTTACCATATTTTATTCAAAGTGGGTTAAGAGTAGGTTCTCCTGCTGTTGAACATTTAAGTTCTCTTTTAGATAAAAATAGTTGGTTTAGCCAATATATGAACCAAATTAATCCAGATAATATTGATTTTATAGCAGTTCATGAATATTTATATAATGTTTGTAATTGTAGTGATAAAGATAATACCAAAAGGATTGCTAAAGAATTCTTATCAAATATTCAACAGGTTTATAATCAATATCATAAACCTATTTGGATTACTGAATTAGGTGTTGTTAATCATGATTCAAATTGGAAACATTATTCTTATAATAATGAACAAGGAAAAAATGAAGTATATCATTTTATGGAATACATTATTAATGGTGTTGATGATGTTAAAGGTTTAAATGATTTAGACTTTGTAGAAAGATATGCTTGGTTCCCATTTGATATACATAGTGAGCCTGCTGGAGCATCAAGTCTTTTTATAACAGAAAGTGATCATCAAAAAAATAGTTCTTTAAAAACAGGAGAACTGAATACATTAGGAAGGTTATATCGTGATTTAGGTAATCCAGAAGGATATAAAGGATCTTATTTAAGAATTAAAAATGCTGAAATTCATGTATCACAAGATATAAAAGAAATAGAATATACAGGGCAACCACTTAGACCATCTGTAACAGTATTGTTTGATGATGAAGAATTAATAGAAGGTATTGATTATACTATATCTTATTCAAATAATATTAATGCAGGTAAGAATGGGATTTTAACTATTAAGGGACAAGGACGTTTTGTTGGAGAGAAGAACCAGAATTTTATCATTGCTAAAAGAGACATATCTCATATTACTTATTCGCAAGTTGCATCTCAAAAATATACAGGACAAAATATAGAACCACCAATACAATTATATGATGGAAAGAAACTTTTAAAGAAAGATGTAGATTATCAAATTATTTATGAAAATAATAAGAAGATAGGTAATAAAACAGCTTTAATGAAAATTATAGGAAAAGGAAATTATGAAGGAACAAAAAGAGTATACTTTAGTATTATAGAAAATCCTATAATCAGTGT
Source organism: uncultured Erysipelotrichaceae bacterium (assembly GCA_910588075.1). GTDB lineage: Bacteria > Bacillota_I > Bacilli_A > Erysipelotrichales > Coprobacillaceae > MGBC163490. The sequence continues at coordinate 25,201 of CAJUOS010000034.1, forward strand.
TCAATTAAATAAAGCAAATGCAACTATTTATAAGGGAAAAACATTGACATTAAAAGCAACAATTCATCCTATTCAAACATCAAATAGTAAAGTTTTATCATGGACATCAAGTCATCCTAAGATTGTTACTGTATCTAGTACAGGAGTAATTAAAGGAATAAGTGCTGGAACTGCTAAAATTACTGTTAAAACAAGTAATGGAAAAACAGCAAGTTGCACAGTAACAGTTAAAAATCCATCATTATCTTTAAATTATACAAGTAAAACTTTAAATAAAGGGACATCTTTGACATTAAAGGCATCAACAACACCTGCTACAACCATAATATATAAAACAAGTCATCCATCAGTGGCTACAGTTACAAGTAAAGGTGTTATTAAAGCAGTTAATGGTGGGAAAACAACAATAACAGTAACAGCTAATGGGTTAAGTAAGAAATGTATTATCACAGTTCCATATGCAATTACATACAAACTTAATGGTGGAAAAAATAATAAAAATAATCCAAAGAGTTATTATGGAAAGAAAATTGTATTTAAAAATCCAACACGAAAAGGATATATATTTAAGGGTTGGTATACAAGTAATCAATATAAAACAAAAATAACAAGTTTAAGTAGTGGAAATAAAACTCTTTATGCAAAATGGAGTAAAGTGAGTGTTAATAAAGCAAAGACACCAACAATAACAAATGTAAAAGGGAAGAAACTAAAAATAAGTTATAAAGCGACAACAGGAGCAAAAGGATATCAAATCCAATATAGTACAAGTAAGAAGTTTAGTAAACCAACAAGTATAACAAAAACAACAAAAAGTTATACAAGTAAAGCATTAAAGAAGAATAAAACATATTATGTAAGAGTAAGAGCATATAAGTTAGATTCAACAGGTGCTAAAGTATATGGAAAGTGGAGTACAGTTAAAAGTAAAAAAATTATAAAATAGGAGAAGTTGTGTGTTTTGTGAATAATGAAACACACTTTTCTTGGTGCTCTAAATAATCGAGCGCTTTAGAAAAAAACGCTATAAAATATTAAGGG
>CAJUOS010000035.1 GCA_910588075.1 uncultured Erysipelotrichaceae bacterium
GGGACTTACTTCGTATATCCAATTTCCATTGTAACACTACACCATATAAAAAACCATTCATTCTATTTCCCTCCTTGCTATTTCAATAAAATGTTGTTCTAGTGTACCACGATCAACATTAATATCTAATATATGAATTTCTTTTTTCTTCAAATCATTAAGCAAGGAAATCAAAGTATCTTCAATATTATCTGTTTCAAAAGTGCTGTTTCCTTGTTGCGTTTTGATATGAATAAAATACTTTTTCCCAATCTTATCAGTCAGTTCTGTCATTGTGCCACAAAAGACAATATTTCCATTATTCAAAATGGCAATGCGATCACATAAGTTTTCCACTTCTGCCATATCATGACTTGCCAAAACAATCGTTTTTCCTTGTGATTTGAGTTTTCGAACTTGTTCGTGAAGTGAAACCCTACCCTCAACATCAAGCCCTGCAGTTGGCTCATCGAGAAAAATAATATCTGGATTACTGATAAGTGCAAGAGCAAGATGTAATCGTCGTTTTTGTCCTGTGGATAGTTGAATGTACTGTTTCTTCTCAATTTCTTTAATGCCAAGAGCATCAAGCATAGCAAAATCAATCTTTGCCTTGTTCCATTTTGAAAATAATCTTACAGCTTCCATCGGTTTGATATGAGCAGGTAAAGATGATGATTGCAACTGAATCCCCATTTTCCCATCTACCATAATTGTACCACTATCATATTTTCTCAAACCCTCAATACATTCAAGAGCTGTCGTTTTTCCTGCACCATTTACACCGAGCAAAGCAAATGTTTCTCCCTTTTCAATGTTAAAATTAAGTCCATTGAGAACAATGTTATTGTCATAGCTTTTCTTTAATCCAAAAACTTGTATTGCACTGTTCATCATTCTACATCCTCAAACGGATTTTCTCCAAGTCTTGAAAAGTAGACTTGTAAAGCTGGCTCTAAATAGTCATTTACAATTTTTTGTCTTTCTTCCCAAGCATTTGTAGCAGTATCAATATTACCAAACTCCATCAATTTCGGAAGCATACTCATATCACCATTCGTAAATTCTGTAATCAATCCCCAATACTCTTTTACAACTCGTTGGCATTTTTCACTTTCAGGGGACACGCTTGCCTTTTGAAGTTCTATAATTTCATCACTCAAACAGTTAAATCTATCCATAAAATTCAAACCACTTTCCTTATCAAACCGATTACGAATATGGTCAAGTGTATCATCATCAAAATGCTTAATGAGATAGTAAGAGTCGTTTTTCATTTGCAAATTAATAATAATATCTGCATACTTCTTAAAATTGACTGTCTGCATTTGTAATACTTCTTCTTTTAACTGTTCAATAGCTGTCAAAGAAGCTGTTAACTGTTCTATTTTCTCTTGTATGATATCAGCTTGTTTGGTAAGGGCAGTTGCCACATCAGATGGTGTTTTTAAAGAAATTAAACGATGTTTTATATCATCTAAAGAAAAACCCAATGATTTCAAAGATATAATTTGATGAAGTATAACTAAATCCTTATCTGTATAAAGCCTGCGTCCACCTTCACTTTCTGCTGAAGGCGATAACAAACCTTCTTGGTCATAGTATTGCAAGGTACGAACAGTAACCCCTATTTTCTTTGCAACCTCTCCAACTGTCATAAAACCAAGTGGTATTGCTCTGTGTTTTGCCATAATTACCTACCTCCTATAATGTATTATACATTATTACGCTACGTCATAAACAAGACCTTTTTCAAAAAATTTGTGGCAGAGATTTCTCCCCGCCACTTTTTTACTTATACAAAGATAATTTCCTTTGCACATGCTAGTATGTTATTCATTCTCCACACCCATTTCTAAAGTGCTGACTTTCACTGTCCTTGTTATGTCTTGTAACTGCTTCATCTGTTCCATAAGCCAATAGGTTGTTCTTTTTCGCTTAGTAAGATAAACACAAAATATAATAATCTCCTTACAGTTCATACTAAAGACCATTATGTTTATCATAGTTTTCCGATTGCTACATATTATGAGATTTTCTTGCCCTTATAAACAGTCAGGAAAAGAGTAAACTTGTGTGAAACCATATAATAAATCCTTTATTTCTAAGACTTTTATAAGATTTTATTGATAACCTATACAATAACCACTCATAATTTTATAGTTTTCAAATTCTCATTTATCAATGAATTACCTTATAACGTAATCTAAGATATGAGTTCTCCAAAACTATACATTCTTGCAATTTTAACACACCTAATTGTGATAATTCACTTTCTGATAACAAAGATTTCCCATCAATAAGAGTAGATGTATCTTTACCACCAATTAATACAGGAGCTATGACAATATCAATGTAATCAATCAGTTTTTCACGAAGAAACAATCCATTTAATGTCCCACCAGTTTGTATTGTTATTCTTTTGCAACTATATTCTAATTTAAGTTTTATAAGAATATCTTTTAGTGAAAGTTCATTTTGATATATAACATGTAGATTATCTTCTTCTATTTCAAATGCTGGATGATTTTTATTAGACGTAACTAACACAAATTGTTTTGATAAAGCACAAAAATAACGTATACCATGTTCCATTAAATGTTCATTATCAACAATAACAAAAGAAACAGGCGTTTTATTTGGCATCTCCTTTTTGTTAACACCAATTTTTGCTTGAACTCTACCAGAATTAAATGACCATAAATCTGTTGTTTGCTCTATTTCATAATATTGATGCAAACCTTCACTGACTCCTTCAATTTTGGGAAAATCTTTGTCTACATCTAAACTATCTGTTGCACCAGTACTAATTTTTCCATCAACTGACATTAACATAAATAATGTTGTAATAGGTCTATTCATTTTATCACTCCTATTCTCTCATTTGTCTATAAATTTAACCACAATACTAATAACCATTTAATATCATATATAAAATAATAACTTTTATCAAATGATTTTAACAATTAATAATTCTTATAGAATTGACTATCCACTTTTCTTTTTGAGTATCTACTTTTGTATAAATACATAATCATATTTTAAAAAGTGATTTCATTACAACATCTTTTGTTTTCTCAGTTTGACAAACTCCTTCAAAATTTAAAAACTTCCATGTTTTATTGTTATGAATAAGAATATTTAGTTCTTGGCTTAATTTCATATTTTTTAATTTTGGCTATAATTTTCTAAATCAATTTCTACATATCGATTGTTATCAGTCATTATTAAACATTTATTTTTGTGAACCACATAGATATCCTGTATAGAATCTAATTTTAGTTCAACTATTTTATCAAGATTCTTTTCATAAATATGTATACTTTGATTTAAATATGGAACTATGATGTAATCTTCACTCATTTCAAATGAATTAATATTTATAGCAAATTCTTCATATTTATTTGACTTAATGTCATATTTATTTAATATATTTTGAGATTCTTTTTGCTCTAAAGCATATAAATAATCTCCATCAATATCAATATCAATATCATTACCAAAAGTATTTTGGCATCTTATTTTTTGAAGAGTATCTTTATAAATATAATAATAATTATCATAATACCAAAATAAATAATCTTTATTTCCATATAATTGAATATCATATAATGGATATTCAGCAATAAGTGTTTCTTTTTTAGTTTGAATATTATATTTCATTATCTTAGTTGTACTTCCATTTTTTGTATAAAATACATCGTTCTGATAATTATATAATTGTGGAAAAAATTCATTTGTTGTAGCAAGTTCTCTTTTTTCTCCATTATTATCAATAATGCAATATTGACCCTGACACACATAAGGATCATAATCACTGTATATTATGAAATGATTATATACATAAAAATCATTGATATTTCCTTGATAAAAATGAGTTTCACAAATAAGTTCCTTTTCTTTATTTTTCATCTTATATATTTGATCTTGTGCTAATTGTTCGTCTGAATATTTAGTCTCAATGAAAAAAAGATCTTTATCATATTTTTTTAGCTTTTTTATATCATTAGATGATAAAATTGTTTTATAATTATTAGCTGGTATAGTTATAGATTTATTGTCCTGTTTATTATCTATATATGAGCTAGACTCTTGTTCTTTGTTTTGAGATATTTGTTTATCGTCAACTTGATTACATGCACAAAACATAAATAATAGTAATATAAAAATTATATATTTCATAATTCTTCTCCTTCTCTGATTAAATTATCTTTATTATAAATAGATCAAAATAATTATTTGAGTTTTTTTTAAATTAACAATTCATTAATGCACGCTATAAAAATATTCATATCATTTAAAGTATGATTTTTCATTAAAACAGTCATAAAAAGAAACTTCCCAAATAGATAAGAAAGATAATTTTCCTATACCAGATTGAAATATCAACAACTATAACAGAAGTAGCTACCAGTTTTAAAACTGAAGATTTAATCACCTGAACAAAGAAAGCAATTTTGTTTTATTTAAAATATCTATTGCAATATAACTGTTATCTTATATTTATTCATCCCATTACAATACCTGTACTCATTAATCTAAATCTAGTAATATTTATTGCTAATGTATTTTGATTTGGCAACATTGTGGAAATATTATTTTTTTAACTATAAAAACTTAACTTTTACCTTACAACAATAACTTATTTTTTGTATGTAATATGTAGTACTTTATATATTTATAATCCACATATACTATATAAAGCGTTATTCCTTGTTCATTTTCAAATCAATAGTATTAATAATTCTTATGAGTCATTGTTCAAAAACTTGTATTTATTGTACTAATCGTTTTAATAATCTGAACAGAAAATACAAAACTTAAAATCACAAATATAAACATAGATCATTTTTTCATTTTTCTTTCCCTCCTTATCTAACTTATATAATTTGTTTAAGTATTCTAAAAAATCAAACACTAAACAAAGAATACTTCTAAAATAGCTTTTTTCAACTTTATAATACACCCATAGATTTTTTACTAATATTATGATTATGTATTAATATTTACTTACATAATAAATTATATGAAATTACACAAATAAGCCATTCATTCTAAACACTATTATTTTAATAAATTATAAATTTACTTTATAAACACATCAAATCACAATCTAAATAAAAGATATATATTATACTCATCCTTCAAAAAAGAAAAACACTCATCTTTCAATGTAGATTACCCTTCTTCAATTATATTATTATCAGTTACTATATAGCAAAAATCAATATCATATTATTTAAGCTTTATCTAATTATTTTGTAAAATAATAGCCATGTTTCTAACTCTATAAATTGTTAAACCATTGTTGATACTAAAAATCTTATTTGCTCTTTTATTAAATTATCAATAAGGAATGAACATATAATTCAAACTTTTTAAAGAATCCTTTAATTATAAAATATATTACTTTATAATAAATGTCAAGAAATCCATGAAAAGAACTATTTTCTAAAGTTTATAGTATTGTTTGATTTAAAATCAAAATTATAAGTTACTTCTCAATATTTTCCTTGAAAATATGCTTTATAATAATTATAAAATATTCACTTTTATCACTTTCAATATTTTTTACATTTAAATAAAATTGATATAACTTTTATTAATTGTGTTAAAATAGTCTCTCGTCATATAAAAAAATAATATTAGATTGATTATCTTAAGAAAATATTAATATACATTATACTTAAATCAACAACGAAAATAATAAAATTTTATGATAAAAATAAGATTGTTATTCTTCCATTAAGTAGAAAAGTAATACCAATGATAAACAATAATTAAATTTATAAGTGAAAATATAAATAAAATAGAAATTATCATTATTTTTATAAATACCTTTAAATTGATATTCTTGTATTATCCTTTATACTATAAAATGTAATTGAAAAATAATTTCAAATTTTTTATAATTTTAATAAGGAGATTGATAGAAATGAAAGACTTTAAATTCAATGTAAATGGCCATACTATAATTGCCCAGTTTGATGAAGATAATATTCAAAACATATTTATACCATTACTGAAAAAATGGACATATATGCAAAAAGAAAAAAATCAAAGAATACTTATATTATTAGCAGCTCCACCAGGATGTGGGAAAACAACAACATCTTTATTTTTAGAATATTTATCACACCATATTGATGATGTAATACCAATACAAGCAATAGGAATGGATGGATTTCATAGGTATCAGGATTATTTAGATTGTCATTATATACAAAGAAATGGTAATCAAATATTAATGAAAAAAGTCAAAGGTTGTCCAGAAACCTTTGATGTTGATAAATTTATAGAAAAAATTAAAGAAACAAAGATCCAAGATACATATTGGCCATTATATAATAGAACAATCCATAACCCAGAAGAAAATAAAATCTTTGTCAATAGTCAAATTGTTTTAATTGAAGGGAATTATTTGTTGCTTAATGAAAAACCTTGGAATAATATCTATAAGTTATTTGATGATTCTTTATTTATTGAAGCAAATCCCTTAGAATTAGAAAAAAGATTAATTTCAAGAAAAATGTTAGGAGGTATTCCTTATCATCAAGCATCTCATTTTTATATACAATCAGATGGAGTTAATGTATTAAGAGTTCTAAATAACTCATTAAAAGCAAATACTCATCTTATAATGAAAAATAATATATTTAAGGTGGTAAAATAATGGTTATATTTTTAACTAGTAGTCCTACTGGACCATTAGATGGTAGTAGAAAAGTTAATGGTTTAGATAAGAAAAATTATTTTGTTGAAAATTTAAGAAAATATTGGAAAGAAAAGAGTCGCTGTTGTATCATTGCTGCTAATCCTCATCATTATCATATGAATGATGAAATGTGTAACTTTTTTAGAGATATCTTTTTAAAAGAACATTTTTCTATTCAATGTTTTGATTTAATAGATAGAAGATACTGTGATTTTACAAAAGAAAAACTTCACAATTATGATGTTATTATTTTAGGTGGTGGACATGTCCCTACTCAAAATCAATTTTTTAAAGATATTCATTTAAGAGAAAAAATAGCTGATTTTAATGGTATTATTATTGGGATAAGTGCTGGTAGTATGAATAGTGCAAATCTTGTTTATTGTCAACCTGAAGAAAATGGAGAAGCTATTGACCCATCTTTTCAAAGATGGATAACAGGTTTAAATCTTACCAAAACAAATATAATCCCTCATTATCAAATGGTTAAAGATAAATATTTAGATGGTATGAGATTATATGAAGATATTACTTATCAAGATAGTATAAATCATCAATTAATTGTACTTGTAGATGGAAGTTATATTCTTATTGATAATAAGGAAACTATCTATGGGGAAAGTTATTTACTTTCTAATGAACATATACAATTAATATGTCATGACAATGAAACAAAAGTGATATAAATATTAAAACTATTTTATATGGAAAGTATCTTTTCTTTGATACTTTCTCTTTCATTCCTTTATAAATATTTAATCAATCTTTCTAATCCAATAAACAATATATTTTAATAGATAATCTTTTCCATAACATACCTTCATTTTATTCAAATACTTTTCATCTAATTTTAATTATCTTTAATAATATTTTAATAACAATATGATAATTAAAAAATAAGATATATTTTATCTTATTCTCTATTTTCATTATATAACTTTTTGAATAACTGAATCATTACAATTCCAGCAACAACTGTTAAAATAAATTCAGCTATAAACTGTGAATAAGCCAAACCATATAATGGATAAATCATATTTAATATAAATAATGCTGGAATTTCTAAAATAATTTTTCTAGCAATTGCAAAAAATAAAGATATTTTTCCATTTCCTATTGCTTGATAAACACCTACACACAAAAAATCAAATGTCAAAAATGGAATACCTAAACAATATCCTTTCAAAAATGATGATCCATATGAAACTATTTCTGCATTTGACATAAAGAGCTTAATAAAAAAATCTGATTGTATATAGTATATAAATGCAACTGAAAAAGCAAAAATAGCACATATCTTTATTGATGTAATAATAGTTTGTTTCATACGTTCAATATTTTTACTAGCATAACAATAACTAATCAAAGGCATAATTCCTTGTGATAATCCCATTGCAATCTGAGTGGGTACAAGATTCACTTTTTGAGTAATTCCAATAGCAGCCACTGCTGAAGTTCCATAAACTGATGTCAAATTATTTAAAATAGTCATCCCTGTTACATTTAATAGATTCTGAATACTTGCAGGAATACCCACTGCAAAAATAGATGTTAAAACTCTCTTATCAAAAGAAAATAATTTTGGACTTAGCGATACATATGTATTTTTCTTTTTAACTTTTAATAAAATGAAAAAATAAATACAAGCAACACAATTAGAAATAAATGTCGCACACCCTGCTCCAGCCGCACCCATATTCAATCCCCAAGGAAGTATAAAAATAGGATCTAAAATAATATTTAAAAAGCATCCTGACATTGTTCCTATACTCGCATGTAATGAAGCACCTTCAGAGCGTACCATATAAGCAAGAACAACATTCAATATAGCTGGGACTGCTCCAAACATAACTGTCCATAACATATATTGATATGTTGCTTCAAAAGTAACGACATCTGAACCCAACATATATATTAAAGGTTTATAAAACAAAGCACATCCAATAGCAATGAATGTTGCGAAAAATAATGTACAATAAAAACCAATAGCTGATGTTTTACGTACCATTTGATAATCTTTCATTCCCAAGGAACGACTCATTAAACTTGAACTTCCAACACCAAACAAATTATTGACTGCATTAAATGCCAATAAAACTGGAGCAACAAAAGTAACTGCTGCATTTTGTATAGAATCATTTAACATTCCTACAAAATAAGTATCTGCCAAATTATAAATAACCATAACTAAAGAACTTAATATTGTTGGAATAGCAAGAGTCGCAATAGCTTTAGGAACAGGTCTATGTTCAAATAATTCTATTTTACTATCATTTTCCATCTTTACCTCTCCTTATTTCAATCTTTTATCATAATACTCTTTATGCTTCATTATATCATTGAATGTTATCTAAATGTTAATAAATTATTTTATTTAGACTTTTTCCTTTATTCATATAATCATTTGTAACTCTTTGAATTAACATTCTTATCATATTCCTATAAAAACAAAATATAAAAAATATCTTTTTATTTATCTTCAATATTCTTTTTCTAAATTATAAAAAAGGAAATCTTAATATGAAGATTCCCTCTTTTCACTATCTTGTTATTAAAGTTTTAAGAATTTTTTCAACAAATTCATGACTTCATCAATATCAATTGGTTTAGCAGTATGAGCATTCATTCCACTATCTAAACAACGTTTAATATCATCAGCAAAAGCATCAGCTGACATTGCTATAATAGGTACTTGGTTATCTTCACGATTTAAAGCACGAATTCCCTTAGCTGATTCATATCCATTTAGAATTGGCATACGAAGATCCATTAATACACAATCATAATATCCAATTTCAGATTCATTAAATTTATCAATTCCTATTTGTCCATTTTCAGCCCATTCAATCTCAAAACCAACATCACTTAAAATATCATAGGCTATTTCATAATTTAATTCATTATCTTCTACTAATAAAATACGTTTACCAGTAAAATCATAATCTTTTGTTTCTATTGTTTTTTCTTCTTCACCAAAAATATGTTGTTTTATTCCATAATATAATGTCGATTTAAATAATGGTTTAGGAATAAATCCAGAAACACCTGTTTCAAGTGCTTGTTCTTCTATATCACTCCAATCATATGCTGAAATGATAAATACTGGAATATCACTTCCAATATTTTCTTTTATCTTTTGCATTGTATGTAGTCCATCCATCTGTGGCATTTTCCAATCTAACAATACAACATGATAAGCATTTGGTGTGTGATAATTCTTACTTATAACTTCTAATGCTTCCTCTCCACTTAAAACATACTCAGCATGTGTTCCAAGTGATTCCAAAGATGAAACGGCACTTTTACAAAGTTGTTCATTATTATCTATAACAAGAATATTATACTCTGGAAGAATCATATCCTCCTCTTGAACTTTTGTTTTCTCTAAATCAAGAATAATATGGAATTCACTTCCTTTTCCAAGTTCACTCTCAACTTCAATGCTTCCACCCATTGCTGCAACAATATACTTAGTAATAGCCATTCCTAAGCCTGTACCAACAATTTTACTGACTGTTGATGATTGTTCTCTTGTAAATGATTCAAATATCTCTTCTTGGAATTCCTTACTCATTCCAATTCCATTATCTTTCACTCTAAAATGATTTCTAATATAATTTTCACCTAGTGGTGATTTTTCTTGATATAAGTAAACATTAATTCTTCCATCATTTGGAGTAAATTTATGTGCATTAGATAAAAGATTTAATAAAATTTGGTTCAAACGAACACTATCACACATAACATTTTCAGTATCAATTTTTTGAATAAAGATATCAAAATGTTGATTCTTAGATTTAAATTGTGGTTGCATAATACTAACAATATCATCCATTGCTTCTTTTAAAGATAAACAATCAATATTTAATGACATCTTACCACTTTCAATCTTAGACATATCCAAAACATCATTAATCAATCCTAATAAATGTTTACTAGATAATCTAATCTTTTTTAAACAATCTTCTACTCTCTGTGTATCATTAATATTCTTAACTGCTATTTCAGTCATACCAACAATCCCATTCATTGGTGTTCGAATATCATGACTCATATTAGATAAAAATTCACTTTTTGCATGATTAGCATATAAAGCTTCTTCTTTTGTCTTTTGTAATTCATTCATTTGTTGATGTGTCAATCTATAATAAAAAATAAATATAACTAACATAACAACCAATACACTACCACTGGCAAATAACATAGTTGTTATACGAATTGAATCTAATTCCATAACAATATCATCTAGTGTTCCAAATTTCATAATACTAACTAAATGCCAATCACAACTTGGAAGACTTGAAATATAAAGATGTCTATGTTCACCTTCAACACATACTACAGTAGAATAATTTTTACTTTTTTTTATAGCATTTTGAATTTCATTTTTATATTGCTTAACTGTTTTGCCATTATAATCTTCAAACGATTCATCAATACGTTCAAAATAACTATCTCTATAAGCATCTCCACTGCGAATAACAAAATTTCCATTAGTGTCTAAAATATGTGAATATGCTCTATTTTCATCTGTATAGAGAAAAAGTGCTTGATTTAAAGATTCCATTGGTATTCCTGCAACAAGTACATCACTATCTTCTCCATCACTCATCTTATATTTAACTGGAATACCTAACAATAAAAGATGATCCTTTTCTTGATTATATCCACTTGTTACTTTTTGTTCTTCATTTATAAGTAATTTCTTAAACTCATCTTGATTTTTAGCAGTAATATCTGTTCCATAAATAATCTCATGTTTTCCATCTGATCTAAATAATGCCAAATATTTAAATTCACGTACTTCTGCACTTGTTTTTAATTGCTCTATTACATTTTGATCATATTTTGATGTATTAGGTGGAGTACGTCTGATAACACCTTCTACTTGAGATAAACGTAAATTAATAATTGAAATAAATTTTTCTTGTACTTGCTTATTCATTTCAGACATATAAATTTCGCCAATTTCATTTATTGTATTTGTTGTTTTTCCTCGCATAACACCTGTTGTACCAAAAAAAACAGCAGAACATATAATAATCGCTACTATTAAACTTACCAATAAAAATTTATTTATCTTTTTTTCCACAGATTTTCCTCCAAACTTTAAATAAAACAATGATTATTTTGCTAACTCATGAATTGCTTCTATTGTTAATAAATAGTCTTCTTTCACTCTATTCACATAATCTTCAATTTGATCTATTTTTTTATCTCTTAATAATTCAGTTAATTGATAAGAGGATTGATAAAGTCTTGTAAAACTTAAATTTTGACAAATACCTTTTATTGTGTGGGAAGCACGAAATGCTTCATCATAATTTTCATTCTCTAATGATTCACATAATAATTCATAACTTTTATCATTTAAGAATTTCAAAACAAATTTTTGAACACGTTCCTCTTTTCGAAAACGTGAAAAAACTTCATCATAATTACCACCCATCTTTTGATAACATTCTTTAAGTGTCATAATTTATCCTCCTATTAACAATCATTTCTTTTAACCATTTTGCCAAAGAATTTTACATATTTATAAATATAATCTTCTTCCCAAATAGTTCGAATCATAAAATGTGATAATTGTTTTTTATGATTAAGAATAACCTCGCAATCAAACTCTATATCTGTATGATTAATTGTTGTCTTTCTCAATTCATTTTTAAATTTCTTAATTCCATCTTCACCAATAACATTTATAATTTGCTCATTTTCTAATGGATCTAAAATAATCTCATCCATATGCAATTGCTTTGCACTCCAAACTGAAAGTTTAAGCATTGCTGGTTTACTTGTATATTCAAACCATATTTCATGAGAATAATTTGAAAAGAAAGCATACTTATTCCTTTCATATTCCAATAATTTTACAGTCTTTTCTGAAGCAGATAGCTCAGAATGTTCATGAATTGCACTTGCAACATTTTGTATTCCATGTTCTACATGATAATTCACTGAATTCTTCTTTAACTGAGTTGTCAATTGTATTCCCAATTCTTTTAAACAGTCTAATAACATTGGATTAAATGCTCCACATTCACCATTAATAATCATTGAAATAGCCTTCTCATGTGAAAATGCTTGTTTATATACACGTTCACTAGTAAGAGCATCATAAACATCAGCAATAGATACAACTTGTGCTGAAATAGGAATTTCATCTCCTTGTAATCCATCAGGATAACCTCTTCCATCATATCTTTCATGATGCCATCGACATATCTCTTTAGCAATATTGACTAATTTTTCATCTTGATAAAATGGCAATTCTTCAAGCATATCATATCCTATCGAAGCATGAGTTTTCATGATTTGAAATTCTTCATCTGTCAATTTTCCAGGTTTATTTAAAATATGTTCATCAATTGCAATTTTACCAATATCATGTAATGCTGAGGCAATAGAAATAACTGAAATGTCAGTACTTGTTATACCATATTGCTTTGTTTTTTTTATCAAATGCTTTAATAATAATTCTGTAATTGTTTGAACATGTATAACATGAAGTCCACTTTCTCCATTTCTAAACTCAACAATATGACTCAAAATAGCAATCATTAACTGACTTCTTCGTTCATTTTCATAAATTTGATCTGCAACCATATCAACCAATTTTCTTTGTTTAGAATAAAGCATTATTGTATTATTAACACGACGATAAACGATTGCATCATCAAAAGGTCGAGAAATAAAATCTGTAACTCCTAACTCATATGCCTTTCTTATATAAGATGACGATCCTTCTGCTGAAATCATAACAACAGGAATATCTTCAATCCAAGAATATTCATTCATTATTTCTAAAACTTCAAATCCATCCATTTCTGGCATCACTATATCTAATAATACCAAAGAAATATCTATATTATATTTTTTTAATAATTCAATTCCAATTGCTCCATTTTCTGCTTCAAGTATTTCAAAATCATTCTCTAGAATATCTTTTAAAATATCACGATTCATTTCTGAGTCATCAACTATTAGAATTCTTTTCTTATTTTGCTTAATACTCATCTATATCCACAAATCCTTTCATTACATTTCTTGAACAGAAAAACATTTCTATAAAGTCATTATAACAAAAAAATTCTTTATTTTAAATAGATATTCTTTTTATTTCATACTCCCCATACAAAAAGAAAAAACGACACCTATGAGTGTCGTCTTCTTCTAATAATTGTTATATAAAGCCCTAATGCAGATAATCCTAAGATAACATATGGGATAAGAACTATTGAATCACTTGTATCTACACGTTTTGGAACATCAACTGTATCATTTGGTGTATCTATCATATCTCCCAATACATCACTATCGATATCATCTAAACCTGGTTTATTTCCTTCTGGTTTCTTATCTGGATTGATTGGATTAATTTCAACTGGAACATCTGTTTTCTTAACAACCAATCCATCTTTAGCTTTCTTAAGTTCCTTATACATCTTATCAATTTTATCTTGATCTGATGAAACAACTGCTTTCTCTGCTTCTTTTAAAACTTTTTCTAACTTTTGAATACTATCTTTTGTATATAATTCTTTATTAATTGCTTTTACATCAGCTATTAAATCTTTTAATGCTTGATTATCAACTAATTTTAAATCCTTCATAGCATCTTGAATAGCAAGTTCTGCTTCTTCAACATCACTTAATGTAGCATTATCATCTTTCATAACATCTTTAGCTTCTGCAAGTGCTTTATCTAATGCTTTTAAACTATCAAGTGTATATAACTCTCTCTTTAATTCTTCAGCATTTTTAAGAGTTGCTTCTAAACGAGTTTTATCAGCTTTTAAAACTAAACGAGCATATGCATCCAAAATCTTATCAACAGCATTCTCTACTTCTTTTTCTGTTGCATTATCATCAGCTAAGATTTCTCTAGCTTCTTCTAATTTTGCTTCTTTTTCAAAATCTTCTAAACTCTTTGGAGTATAGATTGATTTATCAAGTAAATCAACATTTTTAATTGCTTGTTCTAATTCTGTCTTATCAGCTTTTTCAACAAGTGTTGTCATAACATCTTGTAATGCTTGTTGAGCATTAGCAACATCTTCATCTGTTGCATTTGCATTATTATAGATAGGCATAATTGTATCTTTAAGTACTTTCTTTAAAACATCAATACTATTTGGTGTATATTGTTCTTCATCAATGATACGATTTGCTTCATCAATAACTTCTTTTAATGCTGTCTTATCTGCTCTTCTTAATAATTGATCAAATGCTTTTTGTAAATCATCTTCAGCTTGTTTTACTGCAATCATTGTTGCTTTCTTATCATCTAATAAATCTTTTGCATTATCTAAAGCTTCTTTTAATAATGTATAACTATTTGGAGTATAATCATCTTTATTAACTTGAATAAATTGATCATATAATTCTTGAAGTCTATCTTTATTAACTGGAATTTTTCTACCATAAACTTCAAATTCCCATAATGAGTAACCATATTGTCCTCCAGGTTCAATACCTTCCATTCTTACATATCTTCCAGATTTTGAACCATCGTATTCTAACTTAACAATACCACCTTTACCATCTGTTATATGTGTTAAATCTGTCCAATTTTTTGCATCATCTGAAATTTGAACCTTATATTGTTTTGCTCCTGCACCTTCCCAGTTTAAAACAACTTTTTGAACTGAATAATAATCTTGTAAATCTACATAAATCCATTGATGATCACTATATTCTGGAGAATTTTCTTTTCTTCTTAAAGATACCCATCTTGATTGTTTTCCATCAACTTTATCTGTATTACCATCAAATGCTAATGATGAATAATATTTCTTATTACCATCTTTTGTGTCTAAGAATTCACTACTTGCTTGAGATGGTTTATTTAATGCTAAATTCTCTGGTTCCTCTTTTTCACCATAAACTTCAAATTCCCATAATGAGAAACCATATTTACTATTAGGTTCAACACCAAACATTCTCACATAACGTCCTGATTGGCTTCCATCATATTCAAATCTAGTCATTCCACCTTTTCCATCAGTTACATGTGTTAAATCAGTCCAATTTTCTGCATCATCTGAAATTTGAACCTTATATTCTTTTGCTCCTGCACCTTCCCAATTTAAAACAACTTTTTCAATTGAATAGAAATCATCTAAATCTACATAAATCCATTCATTCTTTGTTTCACGTGCTGATACCCACCTTGATTGTTTTCCATCAACCTTATCTGTTCTTCCATCAAATGCTAATGATGAATCATATTCTTTATTTCCATCTTTAGTATCAACAAATGCTGAACTTGCTTGAGAAGATTTATTTAATGCAATATTAACAGGTGGTTCTTCTAAATATCTTCCAAAAATTTCTAATTCATAAATACTAACTCCATATTTTAAACTTCTTGATTTTAATGAATGAACTTTCACATAACGTGTTTGAATTGGTTCATTAAATGTAATTCGATCTTTCAAACTACTATCAGTTTTCAATGAAGATTTTACAGTTGTCCAATTTTCATTATCATCAGAAACTTCAATTTGATAATTATCTGAACATGCACCTTCCCAATAAATATTCATATTTTCTATTTCTGATAGAACACCTAAATCTACTGTAATCCATTCATCATTTGAATTACGTAATGATGCCCATCTTGTTTTCAAATCACCATCAACTGCTAATGCTCCAATAAATGTTGGTGCTTCTTTTGATACTGAACTCATTTCTACTGGTTTACTTTTTGCAATATTTTGTAATGGTTCTTTTACATAATTTCCATAAATTTTAATTTCATAAATATTTACACCATAATGCTTATCCAAAACTCTTGATTTTAATGAATGAAGTTTTACATAACGTGCTGAAACTGTTTCATCAAATACAATTCTATCAGTTAAACTATCATCTGTTCTTAATGATGCTTTGACAGTTGTCCAATTTTCATTATCATCAGAAACTTCAATTTGATAATTATCTGAACATGCTGATTCCCAATAAATTTCCATTGCATCAATAAGTGCAGTTTTTTCTAAATCAATAGTAATCCAGTTATCATCAACACCTCTTAATGAAGCCCATCTTGTTCCTAAATCACCATCAACTGCTAAACTTCCAACAAATGTAGAAGCATTTGTTGATACAGAACTTGTTTCTACTGGTTTATTTAATGAAAGTAATTGTCCTTCATTAAAAACAACTTCTTTCACTTGGTAATTGCTTCCATTACCTGATTTGGCAACAATCTTAACATAACTACAAATTTTATTAATAGCTACTGTTTCTTCACTACCTTTACCATCTGTAACTGTATTTGCCAATTCATATTGACTTCCATTTTGAGAAACATAAATATCATATTCTCTAGCATAATTATTACCCCATGTAATATTTATACTCTTAACATATTTATTTGATCCATTATATAATGAAACCCATTCTTCATTATTTGTTTGACTTTCCCAATATGTTTCAAGATTTTTATCAATAGCATTCTTTGGTCCATGATTTGTAGTATAACTACTTGCTTGATATCTAGTATCTTCACCTTCTGCTAATGTTATTGATTGTCCTGCATAAGGTGCATTTTTAGCAATAAATGTTGTTTTTGTATTTGTACTACCATAAGATAATTCAACATTAATAGTTTTAGCTGCATCTGCATCACTAACTGCAGTTGTTATTTTTCTGACATCACCAGATTCATCAATCATAACACTACATGGTTGATCAACTTTTATAGTATAACCAGTCTTATATTCTAATGAACCTGCTTTATAGAAGTTAATTTGTGTTTGTTTTAATCCATCATGTCTAACAGCTTGAATATCTGCATTATTTGCTACAACTGTTACTGGGATATTATTTTTATATTCATTTACTTGTGCTTCTGTTTTATTTGGTACAACAATATATGCATATGATGCATTTGATGGTTTTGTACCATGATTAATATAAGCTTTGAATACGTTTGGTGCTTCATCTATTTGTTGTTGACCCCATAAACTTGCTGCATTTTTTTGTCCATCATTAGAAACAACAACATTTGTATCATCTAAGAAAACATATCCAACTTTTCCATTATAAAGACTTCTTGCTGTATATTCTTTATTTACTGTTCCATCAGCTACTTTTACACCATCAACTGATGGATTTTCTGCTGTATTTTGATTAAGTGTTGTATGAATATCAACTGACTCTGTTGATGAAATTCCTGTACCTAATGCTACAAATTCATCATCAAAGAAGAAATAACCTTTCTTTGCTTGAGTTCCTTTTTTATTCATATAATATGCAGTATTTCCATACTTTCCATTTGTTACACCAATTGTATGATTTGTTCCATTTGTAAATCTTCCATAATTTGAATAATCTTTTACAATACGTGCAGCAGTTGTTGATCCTGGACAATGTGCCCAATCAAATACTGGATATACTTTTGTATATTCATCACCATCAACTGTAACTGTTGAAACTGCTGAAGATGTCCAATAAATTAATTGTCCTTTATCTTCTCCAGTCCAACTTCCACGCCACTCTCCACCAATGACGTCTTTTGAATCCATTTTAATATTAACACCATAACCATCTTTCATATGTGCTGCATATGTAGAACGCCACATATAATAGTTACCGTCTTTACCATTGTTTGTATCATTTTCAATACTATTTAAAACAGCTTGATATCTTGATGCATTTGCAGTATCAGATGCTATCATTCTCTTTAATGGTTCAATATACTCAGCTGCATAATTCTTATACCCTACATCAAACTTATAAGGACGATATCCAAGATATAATTCCATTAAATCTCCACGAATTGTCCAACTTGTTCCTCCAAGCATATAATTAGCCATTCTATCAATGACTGCTTCACCAATTGAGAATTGAGTTCCTCTTAACATATAAATCCAAAAACTCATATCTCTAAACATAGACATACCATATCCATTAGAATAGAATTGTCTACCATGCATATAGAAACTATTATCAACTTGAACAGCTTCTTTTGTTATATTATCTAATTGTGTATCTAAACAATAATTTAAGTAATTATCAATCATATCTGTTAATTTGCTTTCATTTCCTGTTAATAAAGCCCAATAAACATGATTTTGATCAAACCATAAATTATTTTGTCCTGAACCATATTTAACAGGTGTTTTTTCAATCAATTTATCCAAAATAGTTTGGAAATATTGATTATCTATAACACCTTCCATAAACAAACCAATTCTTGAGAAACGAAGTTGTACTCCTACCTCATTTTCCCACCAGTTTGTTGAATATGGTCCAGCAGGTTTTCCATTACGTGAACCTTGTTTTACCCAATGTTCTAACATTTTTTCAATACCAGCTTTTGCTGCTTCACTATGATAAAGACTATTTCCTTCTTTATGATAAGCAATAGCAATCGCTTGCATTCTATCTAATGCTAAATAAGGATCCCATGCTTTACCATTAGCAGCACCAGTTGTTACTTGATAATTAACATCTGGAAAACCACCATCTTCATTAAGCATAGCTAAATATTCATCAGCTTGACTTACATAGCATGTTTCCACTTTAGCTCCATCATCGATTGTATCTAATTCTAAAAAATAATCTTTAAGCCTTTCTTTAATAAGCCTTATATCATCTTGTCCTGTTGCATAGACATGATTTGTATGCACATTAACAAGCCCAAAAATCATTGCTAGTACTAAACTTAGCTTTAATATTTTCTTCATTTTTACACTCCTTCCCTCTCTATAATTCTATTTTCTTTAAATATTACTTGAATTTCAATACGAAATTACTTGAAAACCCTTTCACATATATTTAAAATGCTTTCTTTTTATAAAAAAAATAACTTTATGGATAGTTTATACTGAGTATAAAACTAACCATTAAGTTATTTTATGATTAACATAAAGAATCTCTTTCAATAATTTTTACACTTAATAATTGAGTCATTGTTACAGTTTCCTTACGATGAATTAAATCAATTAATTTTGAAACAGCAACTTGCCCCATTAATTCTTTTTGTACTTGAATAGTTGTAATTTGTGGAATAGATTTTATACACAAAGGTGTATCATCAAAACCTACAACTCCAATATCTTCTGGAACTCTTATTCCCATCTGAGTTAAAGCAAGTATAACAATAAAAGCATTAGAATCATTAGCACATACCAATACTTCTGGTAATTCCTTTGTCCTTAATATATCAACAATTCCTTGAAGATCATTATTTAAAACATAATTTTCTATTCCCTCTGTAAAAGAATATTTTTGTATATAATGAATAACCTCATCTTCATTAACTATATGATTATTAATTAATGATTGACGAAATCCCATATAGCGATCTTCAAAACTTAATGAATAACTTAAATCTCCAAAAAATCCAATTTTTTGATATCCCTTATGAATAACATGATTTGTTATCATATAACCACCTTGTTTATTATGTGTTAAAATGCAATCACAAGGTGCATACAATGATGTAAAGTCAACCAAAACAATAGGTATAGCTGTCCTTTTTAACAACATTAAATTATCCTCTGAAATCTTTCCTACAATAATAACTCCAGACACTTTCCTATCATTAATACATTCAGGTAATTGAAATTGTTTATCATCAAAATAATTAAGAATTGAGAAAAAACCAAAAACTTTTGCTTGTTCTACAATAGAACGTAAAACAATAGAATAAAAATGTCCTGTATCAGCATAATATGTTTGCATAAGAACACAAATATTTGTTTTAGAGAATACAGATAGATACTTTCTTTTTTGGTTAATATATCCCATTTCATCAGCAGTACGTAATATCTCTATTCGCATTTCATCACTTACACCAGTTTTATCATTCAAAGCTATAGAAACAGCATTAATTGATATTCCTAAACGATTAGCAATATCTTTCATTGTTACTTTCATAAGTATTATCCTACTTTCATTTTATAATTTTTCCCCATTTGTTTTAATAACCCCTTTAAACCATTCAAAAGATTTTTTCTTTATTCTTTTCATATCTTTTAAATCATCATTATCACGATTGACATAAACAACTCCATAACGTTTTTTCATTTGAGCTCTACTACTTAAAATATCAATAGGTCCCCACATTAAGTAACCTCTACAATCTACCCCTTCTAAAACAGCTTGTTTCATTTGTTCAAGATGTTTTCTCATATAATCTATACGATAATCATCTTCAATTTTTCCATCTTCCAATATATCATCATATCCAAAACCATTTTCTACTATATATATAGGCATTTCATAACGATCATATAATTGTCTTAATGTAATTCTTAAACCAATTGGATCAATTGTCCAACCAAATTCAGACATTTCTAAATAAGGATTCTTTTTAATAACAACATCTTTAATATTCGTTAAACTCTCTTCCCCATAATGTGATATTGTAGACATATAATAACTAATAGATAAAGCATCAGTTATTCCTTTCTTTAATATATCTAAATCTCCATCTAATATTTCAGGTAAAGTTCCTTCATTTTTCATATTAGCATAGTAAAATGAATTATAATGTCCTCTTGCAAAAACATCTAAGAAAACATAAGCTTCACTTTGTGCTTTCATACTTTCAACAGTATCCAAAGGATGACAAGTTTCAGGATAACTTTGTACAACTGTTGCCATTCCTAAGACATACCCACCTTTTGAATGAATATATTCATTTACCAAACTATGAGCAATCAAAGTATTATGCATAATCTGATTATCAAATGTTTGAAGGTTAAAGCCTTGTGGGCAAACTGCACCAAAAAACATTTTTGGTCCTTTTTGTAAAATACCATTTTGTTCATTAAATATAATCCATTTATGAACTTTATGACCATATCTATCAACAATCTTTTGACATAATTTAACAAAAATATCAACAACTCTTCTACTTGCAAAACCATTATATTTTTCCTTTAAAAATATAGGCATTTCAAAATGATACAATGTTGGGATTGGTTCAATATCCCTTTTTATTAACTCATCAATAAACTGGTCATAAAATTCAAATCCCGCTTCATTATATGTTTCCTCATCACTCATCATACGAGACCAGTCTATTGAAAAACGATATGCATTAAAACCTAATTCTTTATATAAATCAAAATCTTCTTTATATCTATGAAAAGTATCTATACCATCTTTAAAGTCAGAAAATTCACCTGTTACTGTTAAATCACAAACAGTAGGTAACTTTCCTCCTTCAGTATATCCACCTTCACTTTGATGAGCAGTTACTGCACCACCCCATAAAAAATCTTTTGTTAACATTTTATTTATCCCCCAATCTTCTATTTTATAAACTTATTATCTTAAAGGGAGACTTGAATTTCAATGGAATATTACTTGAATTATACTGTTTTCTGCTTGAAAAATCATTGTTTAATGAAAAAGTAGAGTTTATCCAACTCTACAATTTATCTTTCATTAATTGATTTATTTCTTCTTTCATCATGACTACGTGATAATTGAACTTTATTAATAAAATGATCATAATATTTTTTTTGAAATAATAATGAATAAATTAAATCAATAATATAATCACTACTAATCTTAGAAGAATATACACCTATTTTATTAACAATATTTTCTTTAGAACACATTGAAAGACAATAATCTGCTTTCTCTCTTAAATAACTTTGATCAATAGATGTTATTCCAATTAATGTTCCACCTTTTGATTTAATAAGATCAATAATTTTCTTTATTTCTTCAGTCTCTCCAGAATAAGAGATCATTAATGCTACTGTATCTTTTGTAGTATATAAAGCTTTTTGATTCTGATCTGTAGGAATAATTGAAATAGAAGCTACTTTATTAATATATATAATTTTATGTTGAAACATCAAAGCAGATAAGAAAGAATCACCTGATCCATATACATCAATAACATCAGCATTATTCAGAATATCAACGACTTTATAAAGAATTTCTAAATCTAATAATTCATCAGTAGCAGAAATAGTTTCTTTATAAATTTTTCCAATATTATGAACAACAGTTTGAGATGAGTCTTTATCATCAAACGGCTTATTAAAATCAACATCATGACTATAATTAGATTGTATTGCAGTTGCAAAATGTAATCTAAAATCATTATAATTCTTTTCACCCAATTTACGACACAATCGACTGACTGTAGATGGAGATGTATAAGTTGCCTTTGCTAAATCTGTTAATTTCATTGTAACAACTTTATCTCTATTCAAAATAATATATTCAGCAATTTCCTTTTCTAAATCACTAAAACCAATCTGATATTCTAACTTTGCTAATAGGTTCATTATAATGTACAAATCATCACTGTCATTGTTCCATCATATATTACTTCTTTTTGATCACTACATACAATAAAGTGATCTCCTTTCTTAACCTCATCACCATTCATTGTTCCTTCACCATCTAAAATACTAACCATTTGGAATGGATGATTATTCTTTATTATATTTTCTCCTGTTAATCTATAACAATCAACTTTAAAGAATTCACTTTCTACATAAGTTGTCTTACTTCCATGATCCAAATGTGTATTCACAAATAATTGATTAACTTCTAAATTAGCTGGTACATTTGTAACATCTATTGACTGTTGAACATGTAGCTGTCTTTCTTTCCCCTCTTTATCTTTTCTATGATAATCATATACACGATATGTTATATCTGATGATTGTTGTGCTTCATATATTAAAGAGCCACTACATATTGCATGTAATGTTCCAGATGGTATATAGAAAAAATCTCCACGATTAATTTCAAAAGAATTTAATAAATGATCATAATCATCTTCTTCAATAGCCTTTACAAATTCTTCTCTTGTTTGAGCATGATGTCCCATCACCATTTTAGTTCCTTCATCAGCTTGTAAAACATACCAACATTCTGTTTTTCCTAATGAATCTTCATGTTCTTTAGCATATTCATCATTTGGATGGACTTGTACTGATAAATCATCCTTAGCATCAATAATTTTAACAAGCAATGGAAATTGTTCTCCATCTATATTTCCAAATAATTCTCTATGATGATCCCATAACCATGAAATCGTTTTACCTGCATATTCTCCATCAGCAATCTCGCAATCACCATTTCTATGAGCTGAAATTGCCCAACATTCTCCTGTTTGATCACTTGGTATTTCATATCCATAAACATCTCTTAGTTTATGCCCTCCCCAAATCATTTCTTTAAATACTGGTTTAATTTTTAAAATATGACTCATCTTTCTTCCTCCTTTTTACATATTATAAACTATTTACTCACTTTTATAAAAGAAAATATTTAAACTTGATAAGATAATTGTTCAGGATGAAATCTAAACATCAATAAAGGATAAACAATATTAATTATATATTCTACTGAAAAAAAACTACAAATCATATTTATATACTCATTTTCATATGAAGTAAAGAATAAATTATCTTGACATAGATCTATAATATCATTTTCATCTTTATGGCAAATAGAAATTGTATATATATTTTTTTCTTTTAAAAGTTGACATATCTTTAATATATTTTCATGAGATTCACCTAATGAAATAACTATTGATATTGAATTTTTATTATTTTGAGTATTTTGAATATAGAATGAATTAACTTCCCCATGATATGCACAACTCATTCCCAAAGATTGCAATTTAAAAACCAATTGCTTTGCTACAATACTAGAAACTCCTAAACCATAGACATCAATAGATTGAGCATTCATTATTCTATTACATACTCTATTTACTGTATTTCTATCTAATAATAAATTCAAATCTGAAATCACTTGGTTATACAAAGCAGGTATCATTGTTTGAACATTCTCACATGATGAAAACAGTTGTTCTGGAGAATTTTCTAATAAATCATGAGATTTAAAAAATTCATTACGTTCAACAATTAATAAAGATAGAAACTCCCGATATGATTTAATACCTAACTTTTGATATAGTCTGATAACTGTTGATTGTGAAGTATAGCTTCTTTTTCCTAATTCTGTACTCGTTAAATTATCAATATGATTTTGTTTATTCAAAACAAAACTTGCTATTTGCTTCTCTGATTCAGACAAATTTTTTCCATCAATTAATTTTTCAATAACCATAATAGTCTTTTCCTCCTCTCAACTTAAATATTGAATATCTATTATCCATCTATAAATAACTTATTTAAATACATTTTAAATGATTATATATAAAGAACAATATTATTTCTTCATTTTGGTATAAAGTTTCATAAAAACAAATTTTTTAACATTAAATTTGCAAACACATTTCATAAATATTATCACCAATGATATTCAATATAATATTCACTTTCATATATGAAATATTATTTTTTCTGAATAAATTATCCAACAACACTTTAATATATTGTACTTATTTATTGAATTGATTAAAATAAAGTCATCAGTAAAGTCCCTTGAAATATTTTTGACGAAATACATTGCTTTATTGATAAATCCAAATTTTATTTGGATTTTTTTGTCTTATAAACCTATATATTGATATTATAACAACTTACTACTTTAAAGTTTATGCCTTTTTACTTGAATTTACAAAAAAAGAACTTGAAATATTTTATTCAGGTTCTTTTTTATTGCAATAAAAAAAGAATGAGTATTTCTACTCATTCTTATCAGTTTTTATTAAGCTTCAGCAGATTGTCTATTTTGATATTTTTCATATGCAATGAAGAATGGTGCATAGATAACGATTGCTACAACGAATACAACCAATTGAGAAAGTGCACCCATAATATTTCCACCTGTAGCTAAGAATCCCATTAAGATTGGTGG
>CAJUOS010000036.1 GCA_910588075.1 uncultured Erysipelotrichaceae bacterium
TGATATAGAATATGAATATATGACAAATGGTGCACTTTAAATTTTAAAAAAGAAATTGATATGTTTAGGCATATCAATTTTCATTATTAAGGATTAAAAATGATATATATGAAAAGAAGTAACAATAGTTTTTTGTTACTCTTTTTATATGGATATAGGTAATAGTATAACTGTTTCAAAAACATGATACTCTTTATTAAAATGAAAATGATAACTTCCATCATATTTATGAGTTATATTTTTTATGATTTTAAGTCCATAACCATGAAAGTCTTTATTTTTTTTAGTTGTTTCATAATTTTTATTAATATTATCACAACTATTCACAACTTTTAATACTAACATATTATTTATAACACTTAATTTGATTTTTATAAAACATGATGTTTGAGCTTGAGTACAACTTTCTATAGCATTTTCTAGTATATTAGAAAATAAAATATTAAAATCTTTATCATTAATATGAGGTATTTCTTTTAATTTAATATCATATTTTAAGTCAATTTTATATTTTTGAATATTGTCATAATTTGAATTAATAGCATAATCTATTATTTTATTACCAGTTACATAGTTAATTGTATTTAATTGCATATCAAGATTAAGTTCATTAATATATTCTTTTGTTTTTTCATATTCATTATTAGTAATATAGGAAGCAATAATACGAATATGCTTATTAAAGTCATGAATAAATTGTTTGGAATTTTCAATTTTTTCTTCTACCATTTTGTTTTGCATTTCATAAATTAATTCTTTATTTCTTAAGAGTTCATTATCAAGTTGAATATTTTTAGAATCAATAACATCAATAAAAAGTTTAAAAATTATAAAGTTAGAAAAGAGTAATCCTAAAGTACTTATAAAACTTAAAGTTGGTGCGGTTTTCATTAAATTCAACTTAAGAATAATATATGCAATAAGTGTTGTTGTAATTGGGAAAAGAGATAGATACCAAATATAAGATGCATCATATGTTCCTTTTATATCATTATATTTAATAATAAGATAAGCAGTAGAAAACAAAAAAAGAGTACTAATAATCATACCACAAACTAAATATAAATATGGATAAGATAAAATTGGGATTAGAGTAACTAAACCATCTAAAATAATAGAAGTGAGTATTTCTCCAATAAAAGATGAAATCATAAATATAAAAGAAAAGATTAATTCACTAAAAAATTCTCCAATAAAATTAAGACGTAAAATAAGTAAATAAACAATAATTGTAGTAAGAACATTCATAGGAAAATTCTGATATAAATTAATAAAACTTTTTATAAATATAAAAATAAGAATAATAAAAAGATAAATATATTGATATTTATGTTTAACAGAAAATAATTTTGAACAATACCATACAAATAAAGAAATGAGAATCAAATTATTTAATAAAAAGGTTAAATACATAATTATATCTTCCCTCCTAAATATTGATGATAGTTATCAATAAATGTCTTTTTAAACTTTCTTGTTAGTACTAACTCATCATTATTTTCTAATAAAATATTATTTTTGTTTATATCTTTTATATGTTTAAGATTAATAATAAATGCTTTATGACATTGAGAAAAATAACATCCATCTAATATAGTTAGCCATTCTTTAATGGTAATAGTTGTACTATAATCATTTGACAATGTATGTATAATCGTTTTTCTTTGATAATATTCAATATATAAGATATCTTTAATCAAAATTTTATAGTTCGCTATACGTAAATCAAAAATAAATTTTGTATCTATGATATACTCTTTTAATATTTCTTTTAATTCAATTTCAAACTCTAAAGAATCTAAAGGTTTAATAAAATATCTTTCTGCATGTACTTTATACCCTTCTTGAAGATAGTTATTATAGTTACTGATAAAGATAATAATACAATTTCTATTATATTTTCTAATCTTTTTTGCTAGAGAAATTCCATTCATATCATTTAATTCAATATCTAATAATAATAAATCATAACTCATTTTTTCTTTTAAGATATCTTTACCAGAATGAAATAGATTGATTTTAGCAGATATTTCAAGCTTATTAACAATCTGACTAACAACCTCAAATATCTGATTTATTTCATTTTTATTATCATCACATATTGCAATTCTCATTATACTTCTCCTCTAATGTTGATGTTTAAATATGATAATTAAATAACTATGAATTAGAATTATGTGATGAGTTCTTTAATAGTATCAAGATTGCTTCAACTGTTTGGTCATATTGTTCTTGAGGAAGATTTCTTAGTAATTTAATAATCGTTTCCTCTCTCTTTGTTAGTGCACCTATTATCATTTCATCTTGTTTATTTCTAACACCAAGAATATGATCAATAGAAAAATCTAATTCTTTAGCAAAAGAAGCCAAAGTATCAGTTGGTATTTGTCTTTGGTTTAAAAGATATTTACTTAAAGTACTAGGTGAAATATTCATTTTTTCAGCAAAATCTTTTTCAGTGTTGTAATCAGTTCTTCTTATATATTTTTTCAATTCTTTACCAATATCTCTCATATTTAATCTCCATCAACGTTATTTACCCTTATTATAAGAAAAAGTTGTAATAAATCTATTTCTATATACACATAGGAAATATAATATCTATATTGGATATTATTGGTGCTGTTTTACTAATTATTCAGTAGTCTAAAGATATTTTATTTTTTATAAAAAAAATTTATATATACTTCTTTTAACAATTATTGCTTAAATTTTTATATTTTAAAAAATGTATTTAAAAAGGAAAATGTAAAAAAATAAAATGTATTCTATTAAAAATAATAGGAATATTTTTAATAGAAATGAATAAGATAATGGAAAGAAAAGGAAAATGAAATTTATCTCAATTTATGCCCATAAAATCAAATTTTTTATCATTCGTCTTTTTTTGACAAATAATATGAATTGAGCTATACTAATTCAGTTAGAGATAATAAAAAGGAGAAAAATATGAAGCTAGGTATCATTGGAGGATTAGGACCACTTGCAACTGCATATTACTATGAATTACTTACAAAAATGAGTGATGTTCATTGTGATCAAGAACATTTAGAAATTCTTATTCATAGTCATCCACAAATTCCTGATAGAACTGAATATATTTTTAATCATAATAAAGAAAATCCAGTTCATGATTTAATCAATACAGCACAAAAATTACAAGATCAAGGTGTAGATTATTTAACTATTCCATGTACAACAGCTCATTATTTTTATAAAGAAATATCTCAAACAATTCATATTCCAATTATTCATTTAGTAAATGAAGTATGTGAATATTTAGATAGAAAATCTATTCAATGTGTAGGAATAATGGCAACATCTGGAACTATTATTGCTGAACTTTTTCAAAAAGAATTAGATAAAAGAGGAATAAAATATATTATTCCAAATGAAACATTACAGAAAGATGTTATGTATCTCATTTACAAAAATATAAAATGTGGTATTCCAATAGAAATGGAACGCTTTGATAATATATCACAATACTTATTCAATAAAGGAGCAGAAATAATTATTCTTGGTTGTACAGAGTTATCACTTATTAAAAAAGAAAAACATTTAAATAAAAAATATTTAGATGTTTTAGAATTATTATCTGCAGTGGCACTTTCAAAATGTCATATGAATATAAAAGAGGAATATTGTTATTTAATTGATGAAGGGGATTAATATGCAAACGAATGTATTAGAATATTTAGAGAATATAGTAGGAAAAGTACCTGATAAGATTGCTTATGCTAATGAAAAAGATAGTTTAACATTTCAACAGGTTTATGATTATGCAAGAGCAATAGGATCCACTATTATTCATTATCAATATTACAAGCAACCTATTGTTGTATATATGAAAAAACATCCATGTGCCATTAGTGCTTTTTATGGAGTTGTATACAGTGGAAATTTTTATGTTCCAATTGATGAAGAAATGCCTAAATATAGAATTGA
Source organism: uncultured Erysipelotrichaceae bacterium (assembly GCA_910588075.1). Taxonomy (GTDB): domain Bacteria; phylum Bacillota_I; class Bacilli_A; order Erysipelotrichales; family Coprobacillaceae; genus MGBC163490. The sequence continues at coordinate 3,949 of CAJUOS010000036.1, forward strand.
GTTAATTTTTCAAACATTGAATCCTCAAATGATTATATGTGATGAAGAAACACAACAGTATGTAAAAGAATTTGATTATCAAGGGAAAATTTGTTTGTTTCATGAAATGATTCAAACATCTATTGATGAAGAAAAAATAAATGTTATAAGAAATAAGACATTAGATATAGATCCATTGTATATTGTTTTTACTTCTGGCTCAACAGGAATTCCAAAAGGTGTTGTTGCCTGTCATAGAAGTGTTATAGACTATATAGAAAATTTATCTAAAGTTTTACAAGTAAGTGAAAAAAGTGTGTTTGGAAATCAAGCTCCTTTATATTTTGACGCATGTTTAAAAGAACTTTATCCAACATTAAAATTTGGAGCAACAACATATTTAATTCCTAAAAATTTATTCATGTTTCCAATACAACTCATTGAGTTTTTAAATCAATATAAAATTAATACAATCTGTTGGGTAGCTTCTGCATTATCACTTGTATCTGGATTTAAAACATTTGATAAAATTCAACCTAAATATTTACATACTATAGCTTTTGGAAGTGAAGTTTTTCCAATTAAGCAATATAATGAGTGGAAACGTGTTTTACCTCAAGCACGATTTATTAACTTATATGGTCCAACAGAGGCAACAGGAATGAGTTGTTATTATGAAGTAAAAAAAGAATTTGCATTAGATGAAGTTATTCCAATAGGACAACCATTTCATAATACAGAAATTTTATTATTAAAAGAAGATAATACATTAGCTCATGATGATGAAATTGGAGAAATTTGTATTCGTGGAACTGCTGTTACATTAGGGTATTATCATAATAAAGAAAAGACGAAAGAAGCATTTGTTCAAAATCCTTTGAATGATGCTTATAGTGAAATCATTTATAAAACAGGTGATTTAGCCAAATATAATGAAAATCATGAATTGATTTTTGTATCAAGAAAGGATTATCAAATTAAACATATGGGACATCGTATTGAACTAGGAGAAATTGAACAGCATATTCAAATGTTAGAAGGTATTACTAATGCATGCTGTATATATGATCAAGAAGTAGAAAAAATAGTTTTATCTTATATTGGAATAAAAGAAACAAAAGAAGTAAAGGCTTATTTAAAAGGTAAATTACCAAGATATATGATACCAAATGTTGTTAGAAAACTTGAAAATATGCCTTTAACTGCCAATGGAAAAATAAATCGTCATTTATTAAAAGAAATGTATAAAGAATCAAGGAGGAAATAAAAATGGAAGATTTATTAGAAATTTTAGAAGAATTACATGATGATGTTGATTATGATACATGCACAACATTAATTGATGATAAAATTTTAGATTCATTTGATATTGTTACTATTGTTGCTGAAGTCAATAATGTCTTTGATGTACAAATTCCTGCTGAGGAATTAATTCCTGAAAACTTTAATTCTGCAAAAGCTTTATATGCTTTGATTGAACGTTTAGAAGACGAGTAATATGTATTTTACATCATATCAATTTATTTTATTCTTATTTATTTTATTTATACCTTATTATCTTGTTAAAAAGAAATATCAATGGATACTTCTTCTGATTGGAAGTTATATCTTTTATGCTTTTGCAGGGATTGAATATTTATTCTATTTTGCAACAACTACGATTTCTACATATTTGATTTCACAAAGAATAAAAAAAGTAAAAGCAAAACAAAAAGAATATATAAAGATTAATAAAGCAAATTTAACTAAACAAGAGAAAAAAGAATATAAAAAAGTGATGAAAGCTAAACAATGGCATTATTTATTAATATGTTTATTGTTTAATTTCGGTGTTTTAGGAATTGTTAAATATACAGATTTTATGATTGGCAATATTAATGGTATTTTATCATTATTTCATGGTGAACCATTATCATTTATGAACTTTGCCTTACCTATGGGAATATCTTTTTACACTTTTCAGTCAATGGGATATATTATAGATGTTTATCGTGGGACTTGTGAAGTTGAAGATAATATTTTTAAATTAAGTTTATTTATCTCTTTTTTTCCACAAGTTATTCAAGGACCTATTAGTCGTTTTAAAGATTTATCACAAACATTATATCAAGAACAGGATTTTGATTTAAGAACCATATCATTTGGATTGCAAAGGGTTTTATGGGGATTTTTTAAGAAATTAGTTATTGCTGATAGGATTTTAGTTGCTGTAAATACAATAATTAGAGATCCAGCAACATATGATGGTATTTTTGTATTTATAGGAATGGTTTTTTATGCGATTGAACTCTATGCTGATTTCACAGGAGGAATTGATATTACTATTGGTGTTGCTCAAATGTTTGGAGTTCATTTAACAGAAAATTTTGAACGTCCATATTTTTCAAAAAATATTGCAGAATATTGGCGTAGATGGCATATAACTATGGGAACATGGTTTAAAGATTATATTTTTTATCCTTTATCAGTCAATCCTAGAATGTTAAAATTTTCTAATTGGTCACGTCAGACATTTCCTTCAGGAATTGGAAAAAGAATTCCAGTTTATGTATCAAGCTTTATTGTTTGGTTTGCAACTGGTATATGGCATGGAGCAAGTTGGAATTTTATTGTTTGGGGATTGCTTAATGCTGTTGTCATTTGTTTAAGTGAGGAAATGAAACCTTTTTATGAATGGTTTCATAGCCATTTCCATATTAAAGGAAAAACATATTATACAGTTTTTCAAATAGTTAGAACATTTCTATTAATGAGTTCTTTGCGAATATTAGATTGTTATAGAGATGTTCCACTATCATTTCATATGTTTGGTTCTATGTTTACAAAATGGAACTTTTCAGAAATATATCATGGAGCATTAATGAATTTAGGATTATCTATGATTGATTATATTATTATTATCATTGGTATTTTACTCATGCTTTCTGTGAGTCTTGTTCAAAGAAAAGGAAGTGTACGAGAAAGAATTGATAAAAAATCATTTATGGTCAAATTCTGTATTTATTATATACTTATTTTTTCTATTCTCTTATTTGGAGCATATAGCATTGGTTATGATGCGAGTCAATTTATATATAATCAGTTTTAGGAGGATATTATGAAAAAGAAGATATTTATTATTATTGTTTCAATAAGTCTTATAATTTCAACATTTTTCCTTCTTCAAAATTTGCTTGTGCCTAAATATATAAGTGAAGTTCCTGAGGGAAGTTTAATTGCAGAATATTATAATGAAGAAAAATATGATCATAATGTTATTTTTATTGGGGATTGTGAAGTTTATGAAAATTTTTCCCCAATAACATTGTGGCAAAATTTTGGTATAAAAAGTTATATACGTGGCAGTGCTCAACAACTTATATGGCAATCTTATTATTTAATGGAAGAAACGCTTCAATATGAAAAACCTGATGTCATTGTATTTAATGTTCTTTCATTAAAGTATGATGAGCCACAAAGTGAAGCATATAATCGTTTAAATCTTGATGGTATGAAATGGTCTAAAAGTAAATGGAATGCTATTCAAGCATCAATGACCGAAGAAGAATCTATTATAGATTATATTTTCCCACTTTTAAGGTATCATCAAAGATGGAGTGAATTAACATCAGAAGATTTTGATTATATGTTCAAGACAAAGCCACAGTTATCACATAATGGTTTTTTAATGCGTGTAGATGAATTAGGAGTTAATACTGTTCCAGAAGCACAACCACTTGCTGATTATCAATTTTCTGAGAATTGTTATAAATATCTTGATAAAATGGTCGAATTATGTCAAGATAATGGAGTACAATTAGTTTTAATAAAAGCACCAAGTTTATATCCAGCTTGGTATGATCAATGGGATAAACAAATGGTTGATTATGCTAAAAAGAATCATATTGATTATATTAATTTCTTAGATTATATTGAAGAAATTGGGTTAGATTTTCAACATGATACATATGATGCAGGATTACATTTGAATTTAAGTGGAGCTGAAAAATTATCAAACTATTTTGGAGATTATTTACAAAGCAAATATCATATTAAAGATAGTCGACAAGATAAAAATGTAGCAATACGATGGAATCAAAAAATAAAGTTCTATAATGATATGAAAAAAGATCAGTATTTAGAACTTAAAAAATATGGTTATTTGAAAAGTTATGGTGCAAAGAAAAAGTAGGAGGTTTTTATGAAAAAATTATTGATAGCTTTTGTTGCAGTATTCATGTTGGTAGGATGTTCTTCAGACTCAAATGATAAGAAAGAAACACCAACTCAGGAAGAAGGATTTGTATTTGAAATAAATGGAACAGCAGTTTCAATGAACGCAGAAACAACTCCCATCTTAAAAAGCTTAGGAGAAGAAATATCATATTATGAAGCCAAAAGTTGTGCTTTTGATGGATTGGATAAGACATATACTTATGCAGGATTTCAATTGATGACATATCCAAAAAATGATAAAGATTATGTTAATTCTATTGTTTTAAAATCTGATACAGTAACAACTCAAGAAGGTGTTTGTATTGGTGATAAAAAGGAAAAAGTAGAAGAAAAATATGGAAAAGATTTTGAAAATAAAAATGGGGCATATATTTATACTAAAGGAAAGTCAAAATTAGAATTTATTTTTACTGATGATATCATTACTTCTATTACTTATACAGCAATCACAAAGTAGGCAATGCCTACTTTTTAAGCACTTTTGTTGATGAAATGAAAGTGTTATGTTAAACTCAGTATATAAATTAAAGAAATAATCATAATATAAAGAGAAAGGATGATATTATGTCAAATGTATTACATGCTGATAGCCAAAAATTAAATGAATTGATTTCAGAGAATGATGTTGTTTTTGTTGATTTTTATGCAAACTGGTGTGGACCATGTAAAATGTTAGCTCCAAGTATTGAAAAATTAGCAGATGAACATCCAGAAGTTAAAGTTGTAAAAATAGATGTGGATCAAGAACAAGCTCTAGCAATGCAATATCAGGTTCAATCTATTCCAACATTGATTACATTTAAAAATGGCCAACCAGTTTCAAGACAATTAGGTTTTATTCCTTACGAAGCATTAGAAGAAATGATTCGATAATATCTACACATATGTAGATATTTTTTTATTGACAATAAAAAAACAATTTGGTAAACTATGTTCGTAGCCGAACAAAAGAGGTGTAATAAATGTATCGAGATCCAATAGGATATAGAATAAAAACAATGAGTAATCTTATGAAAAGATCAATAAATAAAATTTTTGGTTTTCATAATCCTGATAGGGCAACTTTAATGCATACATGGATTATTGGTTTTATTCAAGAACGAGAGGAAAAGAATATAGATACTTTTCAAAAAGATATTGAGAAAGAATTTTCAATCAATCGTTCTACAACATCAGAAATGATTAAATTGATGTGCAAAAAAGGAATGATTAAAAGAGTTACAGTTTCTCATGATGCAAGATTAAAAAAAATAGTTCTAACAGAGCAAAGTAGGGAATTTAATTTAAGAGTTGATAGTGAAATGCAAAAATTTCATCAACAATTAGTTGTAGGATTGACTCAGGAAGAAATAGATACATTTATACATGTAGCAGATAAATTAGTAGAAAATATAAAGAATAGATTATAATCAGGGGAACCTGATTTTTATCTTGTTATATAGTTCGTTAACAAACAGTTTGGTTGCGTACTTTTAGATAGGAGGTATACAAGATGATAAAGACTTTAATGAAAGAGATTAAACAATATAAGAAAGCATCATTTTTAACAATTTTTTATGTCATTATAGAAGTTGTTTTTGAAATTTTAATACCATTTATGATGGCTAAGATTATAGACGATGGAATACAAGCTCAAAATATTAATGCTATTATTCAATATGGTTTGATTATGTTGGTATTGGTTATAGGAACTCTATCTACTGGTTTTTTAGCTGGAAAATATGCAGCTTATGCTTCAACAGGTTTTGCTGCTAATTTAAGAGATGCAATGTATACTCATATTCAAACATATTCATTTTCTAATATTGATAAATATAGTACTGCAGGATTAGTAACAAGATTAACAACTGATGTTACAAATGTACAAAATTCATATCAAATGCTTATTCGTATGTGTATTCGTGCACCAATGAATTTAATTTGTGCTATGGCAATGGCTTTAATGATTCATGTTAATTTAAGTATGATTTTTGTTGGTGCAATATGTTTTTTAGTAATTGTTTTAGGAATTATTATGTTTTTTGCTATGAATTATTTTAACCAAGCATTTCCTAAATATGATGATTTAAATGAAAGTGTACAAGAGAATGTTGTAGGTATTCGTGTTGTAAAGTCATTTGTAAGAGAAAAATTTGAAAATAAAAAATTTGAAAAAGCATCACAAAACATATATAAATTATTTGTGAAAGCAGAGAGTGTTTTGGCATTTAATAACCCTGTTATGATGGTAGCTGTTTATTCTTGTATTTTATTATTATCATGGTTTGGTGCAAAAAGTATAGTGGCAGGAACATTAACAACTGGAGAATTAACAAGTTTATTTAGTTATGTTATGAATATTCTTATGTCATTGATGATGCTATCTATGGCATTTGTTATGATAACAATGTCTATTGCTTCAGGTAAACGTATTAGTGAAGTTATAAACGAACAATCTGATTTGGTTTCTCCTGAAAAGGCATTAAAAGAAGTCAAGAATGGGCAAATAGATTTCAATCATGTAACTTTTTCATACAAGCATGGAACTGGAGAACCAGTATTAAAGGATATTGATTTGCATATTGCTTCTGGAGAAACAATAGGAATTATAGGAGGAACTGGAAGTGCAAAAAGCAGTTTAATAAGCTTAATCAGTCGACTTTATGATGTTGATGAAGGATGTGTTTTAGTAGGTAATGAAGATGTTAGAAATTATCATTTAGAAGTTTTGAGAGATGAGGTTGCAGTTGTCTTACAAAATAATGTTTTATTTTCTGGAACAATTTTAGAGAATTTAAGATGGGGTAAAGAAGATGCAACATTGGAAGAATGTCAAGAAGCATGTCGCCTTGCTTGTGCAGATGATTTTATTCAAGAATTTCCACAACAATATAACACATATATTGAACAAGGTGGAACAAATGTGTCAGGAGGTCAAAAACAACGCTTATGTATTGCAAGAGCTTTATTAAAGAAACCTAAAATTCTTATTTTAGATGATTCTACTAGTGCTGTTGATACAGCTACTGATGCAAGTATTCAAAAATCGTTTAAGGAATATATTCCTACTACAACAAAGATTATTATTTCTCAACGTATTTCAAGTGTTCAAAATGCAGATCGTATTATCGTTTTAGATAATGGTATTATTGATGGCTTTGCAAGTCATGAAGAGTTATTAAAAACAAATGATATTTATCAAGCAATATATGAAACACAAATGAAAGGAAAGGAGGAAGCATAATGAATAAAAAACAAAATGTTTTAGGAAGATTAATAAAAAGAGTTTTTCATTATTATGGAATTGATTGTTTTATTGTTTTTATATGTATTGTTGGACAAGCAATTTGTACTGTACAAGGAACTTTATTTATGCAAACATTAATAGATGATTATATTCTTCCTTTAATGAGTATGCCTAATCCTGATTTTACAGGATTATATGATGCATTATTAAAAATGGCATGTATATTTGCCTTAGGAATTGCTTTTTCATATACATTTCAACGTATTATGGTAACTGTTACTCAAGGCTTTTTAAGAGATTTAAGGGCAGAGATGTTTGCACATATGGAAACATTACCAATTCGTTATTTTGATAGACATACTCATGGTGATATTATGTCAATTTATACAAATGATATTGATACATTAAGACAGTTGATTAGTCAATCTATTCCACAACTTATTTCAAGTTCTATAACAATAGTAACTGTTTTTATATCTATGTTAATTCTTAATATTCCATTGACAATATTGAGTGTTGTGATGTTATTTGTTATCTTATTTATTTCACGTCAAGTTGGAGGTTTATCAAGTCGTTATTTTATAAGACAACAACAAGAATTAGGGAAAGTAAATGGTTATATTGAAGAGATGATTTCTGGACAGAAAGTTGTTAAGGTTTTTAATCATGAAAAAATGGTTATTCAAGACTTTAAAAAAATAAATGAAGATCTTAGGGATACAGCTTATCAAGCTCATAAATTTGCTAATGTTTTAATGCCTTTAATTATTCAAACAGGAAATGTTTCATATATCTTGTGTGCTATTGTGGGAGCAATAATGGCATTGTCAGGTCAATTTGATTTAACAATTGGAACTTTGATTTCTTTTATGACACTCAATAAAAATTTTAATAATCCTATTGGACAAATTTCTCAACAAATTAATGCAGTGGCGATGGCTCAAGCAGGTTCGAAAAGAATTTTTGATTTGTTGGATCAAGAAAGCGAAGATGATCAAGGTATTGTAACGTTATGTAGAGTCAAATATGTTGATGGAAGAATGATTGAAACGAATGAAAGAACAGGGCATTGGGCATGGCGTCATCCGCGTATGAATGGAAAAGTTGAACTTGTTGAGATGAAAGGTGATATTCGTCTTGAGAATGTAGATTTTGGATATAATGATGATAAAATGGTGTTGCACAATATAGATGTATTTGCTAATCCTGGTGAGAAAATAGCTTTTGTAGGAGCAACAGGAGCAGGAAAAACAACAATTACAAATCTAATTAATCGTTTTTATGATATTCAAAAAGGAACAATTACTTATGATGGTATCGATATTCGATTAATAAAAAAAGATGATTTAAGAAGATCTTTAGGTGTTGTTCTTCAAGATACTCATTTATTTACTGGTACAGTTATGGATAATATTCGTTATGGACGTTTAGATGCAAGTGATGAAGAATGTATAGAGGCAGCGAAACTTGCAAATGCTGATACATTTATTAGGCATTTACCAAATGGATATGAAACAATGTTAACTGGTGATGGTGAAAGTCTTTCACAAGGACAAAGACAGTTATTGGCGATTGCAAGAGCAGCAGTTGCGAATCCTCCTGCACTTATTTTAGACGAAGCAACATCTTCTATAGATTCTCGTACAGAGAAGTTGGTTCAAGATGGTATGGATAAATTAATGGATAATCGTACAACTTTAGTTATTGCTCATAGGTTATCAACAATTAGAAATAGTGATTGTATTATGGTATTAGATCATGGTCATATTATTGAAAGAGGTAATCATGAATCTTTGATGAAAGAAAAAGGAAAATATTATCAATTATACACAGGTATGATTGAAATGGATTAAAATAAAAAAGATAAAGTGTAAAACAAATAGAATGATATGTACTTTCTTTATTGGTTTGTCTAGTAAAGAAAATATATATCAAGTATGTTTTATCCAACTTTATCTTTTTTATATAATAAAGAATAGTTATAAATGTAAATTAAAGATATATTTATTCTGTTATTAGTAGGTGTTGAATTCTTTTGTTTTCATATGGTTTGAATATATATTCAGGATCTTCATAATATTTTACCATAAGATCAGCATCTTTAATTAATTCACTATAATCATCATCAATTTGTTCTTTATGACTATGAAGACGAATTGCAGTTACAATAATATGAATTTCTTCCTTAGAAAAATTGTAGCTATTTAGTATTTTTTCAGTCATTTCACTAGAAAGAACAGCATGATTAAATGAGTGATGATAAATAAATTGACTATAATCATGAAATAATCCAATAATACTTGCTAATTCAATATTAAGATGTCTTTTTTTAGCATAAATTTGACAAAGAGTACATACTTGAATACTATGAAAATAAGCTTTTTGTTTATATATACCAAAACAATTTTTTTCAATTTTTTTAAAAAATACTTCTTTTAATTGCTCATATCTGTTCATCTTCTTAGCCCCTTTGGATATAAATTCTTAGCTTGATGTTGACTTTCTTTATAAAAAGAGAGAGGAAATTCTTCTACAAAAATAACACCATATCCTTTTTGATTTGTTCCTTCAATTGTTTCACCATGAATATATGCACTTATTTCTTCATCAGACTCATGAAAAGTATAAGATTGTTTAACATCATTTTTTTGAAGTGTTAGAGCTAAAGCAAGACTTGGTTCAAAACGATTCTTTTTACATTCTCCTAAATAGAGTCCATTTCTTAAGATACGAATACCTTTTAATTCAGGAAATTGAGGAAGAATAGCATAAATATGATTGTTATTGTCATAGAGATATTGAGGTGTTTTTATGTTAAGATATTTTTGATAAAAATCATCAACTAATTTCATATTTTGTCTAGATATTGAGGGTTTCATTGATTTCACTTTTTTTATTTGAGAAATTTCATTTTTTTGAATTAAAGCAATGAAATGTCCTTCACCACGATGTTTATGAGGATATAATCTAATGACTTCTGACATATGAATGCCCTCACTCATACCTTGACTTTTTTCAAGTGGGATGAGAGAACAATCATAATTGTCAAGAATATATTGAACTTGTTTTTCGTTTTCTTGTATATTATAAGTGCATGTTGAGTAAATTAATTGGCCACCAGGTTTTAATAGCTTCATTGCAGCATCTATAAGTTTTTTTTGAATATGGGCACATTCATTAATTTTTTCTAAAGACCAAGTTTTAATAGCTTGATCATTTTTTCTAAACATTCCTTCTCCACTACAAGGTGCATCTAAAATAATTTTATCAAAGAATTGAGGTAATATCTTAGGGAATGATAAAGGATCACAGTTTGTAACAATTGTATTTTTAAGCCCAAATCTTTCAACATTTTCAGAAAGAATTTTTGCACGTAAGGGAACAATATCATTAGTAATCATTAAACCATTATTAGACAGTTGACTTGCAATAGCACATGTTTTTCCTCCTGGTGCTCCACACATATCAAGAACATAATCATCTTGCTTAACGTTTAGAAAATGCGCAACAAGCATAGCACTAGGTTCTTGAATATAAAATGCTCCACAATGAAAAAAAGGAGATTTTCCTAAGGGGTATTGTTGATAATCAAAGTAATAGCCATTTTTAACAACTTTTGATGGCTGAATATATTGTTTATCAAGATATGGGATAACATCTTTTTTTAATGGATTCGTATAAAATCCTTTAATTGAGGGGAAAGATAAAGCTTTTATAAAGTCAGCAAATTCTTCATTTAAAAGTTCTTTCATTTGTTTTTCAAATTGTTCATTCATTATTTTCACCATTTACTATTATACAAATGAAAAGTTGCTGTGTAAATGAAAAAAGTATGATAAAATAATTATGGTGATAAGAATGAAAAGATGTGCATGGGCTTTTAATGATATACTAATTCAATATCATGACAATGTTTGGGGAAAGCCACAACATGATGAGAAAATGCTATATAAGATGTTGATTTTAGAAGGCTTACAAGCAGGATTAAGTTGGGAAATTGTATTGAAAAAAGAAGAGGCATATAATCAAGCTTTGGATTTTTTTGATTATAATAAAATTGCTCAATATACTCAAAGTCAATATGATGAGTTAATGAGTAATTCTTTGTTGATTAGAAATAAATTAAAAATGCGAGCTATTATTACAAATGCAAGAGCATTTATTGAAGTTCAAAAAAAATATGAATCATTTGATAATTATATTTGGTCATTTACTGATTATCAACAAATAAAGCATTATTATAAACATTCAACTGATGTTCCTTCTTATGATGAGTTATCAATGAAAATTTCTAATGATTTAAAGAAAAAGGGATTTAAATTTGTTGGACCTACAATTGTTTATAGTTATTTACAGGCTATTGGAATATATAATGATCATGAAATTGATTGTGATTTCTATTGATTTTTTTTTGATTTCAATATATAATAATGTGGCAGTGCCCGAATGGCGAAATTGGTAGACGCAGCAGACTCAAAATCTGCCGGTGTAAAAGCTGTGCCGGTTCGAGTCCGGCTTCGGGCACCATTATGTTTGTAAACCACAATTAATATTGTGGTTTTTTCTTTTAAAAAAAAGATGTTGTTGACTGTATTTGATTTATGTCAATTTTTAATATTGCATGGAGGATTAATTTTTTCTTATATTAATTTGTTTGTTGTGGATTTTTTAAAGTTGTATATATTTTTTATGTGTTTTACAATTTGAATATAGGTGAAATTGAGATATTTAAATCATGGCTATCAATAAGAGATATTAAAAAGTAAATTTAAAATAGAATAATCTATTTTTATATTTTTAAGAATATGTGTTTTTGTATTTTGTGTAGATTTTTTTTTGTTTTATGCAAGACGTATTTCTTTTTTTGAATGAATATGCTAGTTTTTTATTAGAAAATATTCAAAAGGAAGATAAAATTATATGAAAGATTATATGTCTAGAGCTGAAATAGTTAATGAAATATTATTAGGTATTGGAGAAATCAGATATTATAGGGTTAATAATATTAATGCAGATTATGGAAAGCCATGTTATTTATATTCGTTATCATACATAGAACTTGAAAGAATTTATAATGAAATTTCTAATAAATTAAAAGAAATAAAACATATTTATAAATAAAAATAATTTATATTAAAAAAACTTTAACTCAAATAGATTTAATGATCTAATAATTGAGCTAAAGCTTTTTTGTTTAAAATAATAATTTTCCTATATTTATTTTTAATATATCCTTTTTTTACAAAGTCATTAAGAACTTTTGTAACAGTAACACGTGATAAGCCAACAAGTGTAGCAATTTCCTCATGTGTATATGGTAAGGTTGAATTGACAATTCCTTTATTAATATTGTCAGTTACTGTTTGTTCGAGTAAAAAAGAAGCAATTTTTTCATAGCGATTATATGTATATGCTTTTTTTAATAAGGAGGTCATATAATCACATGTTTGTGAAAGGAGTTGAAGTAAAGCAATAGTAAGTTCCTTTGATTCACTAAGATAAGGATACAAATCATCTAAATAACAAGAAATAAGTTCTACTTCATTTACAGCCATAACTGTTGTTGGTCTTAATGAATTCTGAAAAAAAGACGATTCTCCAAAAATACGACCTTTATTTAAAAATTCAAAAGTAATTTCTTCTCCCATAGGATTAATATTGAAAACACGAACACGCCCTTTTAAAATAAGATATAGATTTGTTGAGTCATCTTCTTGCATATAAATAATGTCATTTGGATGATAAATAACTTTTGTACCTGCTTGTTCAAAAAAATGGAATAAGTTTTCATTAATTTTCATATTATCACAACTTTCTGTTTAAATTGTAACATATATTACAATTTAAACAAGTAAAATATGTTAATATCATGCACGAGGTGATAGTAATGAAAGAAAAATTAATACATTTTATTTATATTGTTTTGGGAAATGTATTTATAGCTTTTGCATTAAGTACATTAGTATTAGAAAATCATATTATTGCTGGTGGAGTATCAGGAATTGGTGTTGTTTTGAATCATTATTTTGGAATAAGTATTTCAATGTGTGTAGGAATGATTAACATTGTTTTATTTGTTTTAGGATTACTTTTAATAGGTAAAGAATTTGCAATGACAACATTAGTGTCAACCTTTCTTTTTCCACTATTGCTAGAATTTTTTGAAGGACATTCAGAATTTCATGGTTATTTAGCAGATCCATTATTAGCATGTGTTTTGGCAGGTTGTATTATGGGCATTGGAATAGGATTGATTTTAAAAGCAAATGCTTCTACTGGAGGTGTTGATGTTCTTGCTATTTTGATTAATAAAAAATTTGGTCTACCTGTTCATATTATTTTAAATGTCATTGATTTAACAGTTTTAATCTTTCAATTTTCATTTAATAACACAACACAGGTAATCTATGGTGTTGTTACTGTTGTTTTAACATCTGTTTTATTAAATAAAACATTAACAACAGGAACAAGTTTGATACAGTTAACTGTTATGAGTGATTTTTATGAAGATATTAAAAGAATGATATTACATGAAGGGGATGCAGGAGTTACATTACTTGCAAGTGAAAAAGGATATACAAAAGAAAAATCTCAATTAATATTATCAGTTATTCCTTATAGAAAATTACCTTCTATAAAAGAAAAAATTCATCAAATTGATCCTTTAGCATTTATCATTGTTTCACACATTGATGAAGTAGGTGGAAAAGGATTTACATTAGAAATAAGATAAAACCTCTAACTATGTAGCTAGAGGTTTGTTTTTATTTCACTTTCACAGTTTTTGTAGCACTATATGTTCCATAGTATTTCTTTCCACTTACTGTCTTATAAGCTCTTACTTTGACTTTATAATTCTTTTTGCTTGTAAGTTTTGTTAGTGTCTTTGATGCACTCTTGCTTGACACTGTTGTGTATGTCCACTTCTTACTCCCACTCTTTTGATACGCTATCTGATATCCACTTGCTCCTGTGACTTTTTTATATTTAACTGTGAGTTTCTTCTTTGCACTACTCTTTGCACTACTGATTGTTACTTTCTTTGGTACGATATAGAATGTCTTTGTGATACTTCCTGTATAGTTCCCTTTTCCTGTAATCTTGACAGTTCCTTTTCCTGTTGACTTATTCTTTCCATAGCTTACTGTATAGTCTGTTCCTTTTTTCAATGTCTTTCCACTATATTTCACTGTTATACTTGGTTTGATTTGTTTACCAGTATATGCTTTATTGCTAATTTTTGAATATGTCAATGTAGACACATTGCGTTTTGTAATTGTAAAAGATTTTGTTACAGAACCAGTGTATTTTCCTTTTCCAGTGATTTTAATTGTAGCTTTTCCTACTGATTTGTTTTTTCCATAACTAATAGTATAATCTGTACCTTTTTTTAATGTTTTTCCACTATATTTGACTGTTATACTTGGTTTGATTTGTTTTCCTGTATAAGCTTTTGTTTTTGGAACACCACTTATTGTTGCTTTAGATATACTTGTCTTTTTTGTAGAACTTTGTGTTGTATTTGCATTTTTAAAATGTTCAGTAATATAGACAGATAATTTTCCATTTTTAACTTCTGAATAAATACCAACTCCTATATTTGAGTAACTTTGATTTAAAATAACTTTTTTATGAGTTGGACTATTCATCAAACTTTTATGAATAACATCCGAAATTTGTGTTAAAAATGATTCAGAATAATTTTCTTTGGCTGTAGTAGAAACTTTAGCTAGATCCTCACCAGCTTTTAAATTTTTGTTACTAACACCATAAGTTGATAAAACAGTGGCCCAAGATGATCCATCTGGTCTTGTATGTGACCATTTTGTAATAATTTCTTTAGAACGAACATTTCCAGTTCTTTCCAATACAGCTAATTCTGAAACAGCCTTGCTTTTAGAAGTTTTACTTCTCTCTTTATTTACAGAATTAACTAACTTTTTTCTGATTTTATCAAGTTCTGAAGCACTTAAGTTTCTTGCCTTTGAATTATTACCAATACCTCCTAATGGAGTATCATCTTCTCCAATTTGAATAGTATGAGTTGTGTCATTATCCAAATCAGTATCCTCAGTAGTAGCAAACTCCAAAGTATGAATAGTAAAATGAGTTGATTCAGAATCTTTAGGTTGCAAAAAATACCAAGAAGCAAACGCAATACATATAACTAATGTACATGTAATCAATGAGATAATTAACTTTTTGTTTTTCATAAAAAAACCCCTTTCATTTTTATAAAATATAGGAGAGTGCCAATTAATATAAAATTATATAGTTAATTGCAACTGGCTACCATCTTACAGGCCCTATAGCTTTGCGTCCTTATTTTTCAATAAGTTTGCCAATATCTCTTAATCAAAATTATAGCATAAAATTTCGATAATACAAGATAATTGTTTGAAAAAGAATAAGAAAATAATCTCTATATTAGAGAATATTTTTCTTTTTACATTATATATGACTTATCATATATTCAAGACAATAAATGATAGTAAAATAAATATTAAACAATGGATTTAAAAAGCGAAAATACATAATTGAATTTCTTAAAAAAGATAAAAAAATGACCTCAATAAATAGATCATTTTAAATAATAAAGTTTGATAAAAATAAAATTAGGAATGGATTTTTTGTGATAATTTTTGTTTCTTTTCTAATTTTTTATATTCTATTGTAGCAACTCCAATAGCTCCAGCAAGATCTAACATAAGATCTTTCATTGTATCATTAAGAGCTTCGTGTCCTTGTAATGGAATATCAGTTTCTTCAATGATTGTTCCTCTAGTCGTTTCCATATATTGCTGACTATTAGTATGGAAAATATCATCTGAAAGATATTCTGCAATTTCCCAAACAGCCCCTAAAGCAAGAGCGTTAGATACAACAAGAAGACTCATAAATAACGGTGAAACAGATAAGGGAATAGTATATTCTTTATCTAAAAAATCTATAATAATAAAGCCAATATAAGCAATAATAATTCCTGAAAGAGTGTGAAGAATAGAATCCCAAATAGGAAATTTAGCATAAAATTCAAAAACATCACCTAATATAAAACCTGAAAAAGCAAATAAAATTAATATAAAGTCTAATTGATTAGGGATAATAATATTGTATTTATTTTTTATAAAACTTGGCAGTCTTAGTACAAATAACATAGCAAAAAATTGAATGATACAAAAAATAACTCTATATTTATCAATGTTTTCTTTAAAAAAGAGTACAAATATAGCAATACATAATAAAATAAAAACAAGCCAAAAAATAATTTTTCTAGCAATAATAAGATAATATGGTTTTTTTTCTTTAAATCGATTATTCATAAAATGCCTCCTAAAATGAATATTGATATTATGACATTAAAAAATGAACTTAAGATAAATTATTTAAACAAATGATATGCCATTCTTCCAATAATTGAGTCAATGAATATTGAGCATTTGCAGGAGATGTAGAAGGTAAACAAATATCATCTTTTTTAGTTATTGGATAACAATACTTTTGATATAATTGATGAGCTTTTTTTCCATTTGTAAAAATGAATTGTATTTGTGAATGATTAAGTAGAGATTGTATATCATTCACTCTGACATGAGTAATTGAACTATCACTAGATCCTTGAATTTCACAACTTTCAATAACATCCCAAACAGCAATATGATTTTTTAAAAGAAATTCTTTTTTATCTTCAATAGTTGTTAGTGGTGAGTGATGGAAAAGTGTCGCTAGAATTTTCCAAAATCTATTTTGGGGATGATGATAGAAGAATTGAGCTTCTCTTGATTTGACAGATGGGAATGAACCTAAAATAAGAATTTTAGATTCACTATTATATATGGGACTAATATTATGTTGCTGTTTCATATATGTATTTCACTCCTTTTCATAGTATATATTTTACATTATTCCTATATTTATGAAAAGAATAATGCAAAATATAAGAGAAAAGATAAATATTTTATTATAAAATGTTTTTTCTTGTATATAAGTACAAAAAAGGTTAGAATATGAAATATCTTTTAAGGGGAGGAAAAAATATGTTAGAAAAGTTATTTCATTTAAATGAAAAAAAGACAAACGTGAAAACAGAAGTTATTGCTGGGATGACAACATTTTTAGCAATGGCATATATTTTAGCTGTTAATCCTATTATTTTAGGTGATGCTGGAATGGATGTTCATTCTGTATTTATGGCAACAGCTATATCAGCAGGGATTGCTTCAATTGTTATGGGGATTGTGGCTAACTATCCTGTATCTTTAGCACCAGGTATGGGAGTGAATGCTTTATTTACATATACTGTTGTATTAACAATGGGACATACTTGGGAAGCGGCTTTGGCTGCAGTATTTGTATCAGGAATTATCTTTTTATTAATTTCTGTAACAGGTGTGCGTAAGATGATTATTAATGCTATACCACAACAGTTAAAATTAGCAATTGGAGCTGGAATTGGTTTCTTTATTGCTTTTGTAGGATTAAAGAATGCAGGTATTATTGTAGCAAATGAATCAACATTTGTAGGTTTAGCTAAATTGAATGAACCAACTGTTTTATTGGCTATTTTTGGAATTATTATAACAGTAGCATTAGTTGCTAAAAAGGTGCCTGCTGGTGTATTTATAGGAATGTTGATTACAGCAATTGTTGGATTAGTATGTGGAATGATGGGAATGGAAAATATGCCTACATTACCAAGTGAATTCATAACAACTGATTTTAATATGGTTACATTTGGGGCATTTGCTCAAGGATTTGCAGACTTATTTAAAGATCCATTTAATTGTTTTATTGTTCTTTTTTCATTTTTATTTGTTGATTTCTTTGATACAGCTGGAACATTAGTTGCAATTGGTAATAGATGTGGATTAATTAATGATGATGGAGAATTGATTGATGCAGAAAAAGCTTTATTATCTGATGCTATTGGAACAGTTGCAGGAGCAGTATTAGGAACATCAACTGTAACAAGTTTTGTTGAATCAACAAGTGGAGTTGAGGTTGGAGGAAGAACAGGTTTAACTTCTTGTACTACTGGTATTTTATTCTTCTTATCAATTCTTATTTCACCAATTGTTTTATCTGTTGCGACAAATGCAGTAACAGCACCTGCATTGGTGGTTGTTGGGGTATTGATGGCACAACAATTAGGTGGAATTAATTGGGAAGAATTTGAATTTACTGCTGCTGGATTTGTAACAGTTATTACAATGGTTTTAACTTATTCTATTTCAAATGGTATTGCATTAGGTTTTATAACATATGGTGTTGCTATGATAGCAACTGGAAAAGCTAAAGATGTTAGTAAGATTATTTGGATTTTAGATATTGTTTTTATATTCTATTTCTATTCATTAACATTAATATAGTGATGATGAACTACAGATACTTAATTATCTGTAGTTTTTTCATAAGAATTTCATATTTATGGGATATAATTATACTGTTGGTAAATATTTTATATTGATGAAGATATATAGAAAGTGTATAATGTGGTTAAATTATGTGAGAATTGAAATGAGGTTATTATGAAAAAATTATTATCAAGAAGACTTATACTTGTTTTATCTTTACTTGTGGCAATATTTTTTTCATTTATTATTTTTGAATTAAAAATATTACCATTAAAATATTATATTCCTTTAATTATTTTTATTTTTACTATTCTTATTTTATTATATAGAGGGGAAAAAGATAAGAATAATGAGCATGTTATAAAAGTTACTGTATTGAAAGTTATACATGTCTTTATATCTATTATATTAGTTATTACTTCTTTATATGCTATAAAGGGTTCAAGTTTTTTGAATTCTATTACAGGTGGAGGAGATCAAACCATAGAAATGGATGTTGTGGTTTTAAAATCATCACCATATCAATCTTTAAATGATTTAACTGAATTGAGTTTTGGAGCTAATACAACAATTGATGCTATTAATATTAATAAGACAGAAACTTTGATAGAAGAAGAAATTGGAAATATTGAAATTCAATCTTTTATGACTCATGATGAAACAATCAATGCATTGAAAAATGGAACTATTAAAGCAATGGTTATTAAATCAGTTGATTATGAAACTTTGGATGATGTTGAAAAAGACTTTAAAGAGAATACACGTATTCTTAAAACTTTTGAAATTAAAATTCCTAGTGTCAAAGCTAATAGTGCTAAAGTTACTCAAGAGCCATTTCTTATTTTTATAAGTGGTACAGATAAAAGGGGACCAATTAGTACATTTGCATTATCAGATGTTAATATGATTGCAGCAATCAATCCTAAAACTAAGCAAGTATTATTAACAAGTATTCCTAGAGATTATTATGTTGATATTATTGGTATGGATGGTGTATCAGGTAAAGATAAATTAACTCATAGTGCTAAAGGTGGTATTAATTGTACAATAGATACAGTAGAAAGTTTAATGGGTATTAAATTTAATTATTATGCTAAATTTAATTTTACATCTTTCCTTAATGTTGTTGATGCTTTGGGTGGAATTACAATTGATGTTCCAAAGTATGATGTGGTAGGAAGAGATGATGGTGTTTTCACAACTAAACTTGATAAGTATACTATTGAGCCAGGAGTTAATAATTTTGATTCAAAACATGCATTATCATTTGTTAGAGAACGTAAAGCATTTGTGCAAGGTGATGCAATACGTGGTAAAAATCAAATGATTATGATTAAAGCAATTATTAAAAAATGTTGTTCAGCAGCAATTATTACAAAACTAGATAGTGTTATTCAATCTCTTGAGAATTGTTTTGAAACAAATATGGAAGCAAGTGATATTAAATCATTGATTAATATGCAAATTGATGATATGTCTGCATGGGATGTCCAATCATTCCGTTTAGAAGGTGATGATACAAAAAGAGCTTTCCATTTAGCAACAATAGGAGATGTGAGAAAGGTGAATCCTAGAGGATTAATTATTAATGAGCCTTATATAGAATCTCTTGAAAAAGCAAAACAATATATTCAAATCATTATGGAAGGAAAAGAAATACTAAAAGTTAAAGAAGAATAAATTTTTGATTATCTTGACATGAGTGAAAACTTTGAATAAAATATACATAAATACAAAGAAAAGAAAGAGTAGATAATATAAACAATTATAGAGAGTTCTTGGTTGGTGGAAAAGAATATTGGGTTATTATTGAATACATCTTGGAGTAGGCGACTGAAATAGAGTAGGTTGGCACGGGGATACCCGTTATAGTATTAGAGTATGATGGTACTCGAAGAGGTTGTTATAGTGATATAATAACGAATTAAGGTGGTAACACGATGGTCTCTCTCGTCCTTATATGGAGGAGGGACTTTTTATTTTAAGGAGGAAGAAAAAATGATCATTGTATTTAAACCAAAAACAAAAGAAGAAGATTTAAACAGAGTTCTTCAAAAAGTAGAGAATTTAGGATTGAAAACACATGTTTCACATGGTGAAGAAACAACAATTGTAGGATTAGTTGGAGATACAACAAGGATTGATCCTCGAACTATTGAAGTGGATGAAGCTGTTGAAAAAGTGATGCATGTAGGAGAACCATATAAACTAGCAAATAGAGCATTTCATCCAGAAGATTCAATTATTGATGTATCAGGAGTCAAAATAGGTGGGGAACACCTTGCTTTGATTGCAGGACCATGTTCAGTAGAATCAGAAGAACAAGTGA
>CAJUOS010000037.1 GCA_910588075.1 uncultured Erysipelotrichaceae bacterium
CACCCTTTTATCCTAGATAAGCTTCTCTTACTTTTGGATTTTTAGCAACATCTGTTGCATCTCCAGAAATAGTTATATTCCCTGTTTCTAAGACATATGCACGATGAGCGATTGAAAGAGCTTTATTAGCATTTTGTTCAACTAATAAAACAGTAACCCCATCTTCTTTATTAATTTCTTCAATAATATCAAATATTTCATTGACTAAGATAGGTGATAAGCCCATTGAAGGTTCATCTAATAACAAAAGTTTAGGTTTTGACATTAATGCACGCCCCATTGCAAGCATTTGTTGTTCTCCACCTGATAATGTTCCTGCTAATTGAGTCTTTCTCTCATTCAAACGAGGAAAACGTTTATATACTTTATCTAAATCCTCTTGAATTTTAGAATCAGTTCTTAAATAAGCTCCCATTTCAAGATTATCTTGGACTGATAATTGTGAGAAAATACGTCTTCCCTCAGGAACTTGAGCCAATCCTTTAGCAACAACTTTATGAGCAGGCTCTTTAGTAATATCATTTTCTAAAAATTCAATTTTCCCACTAGAAGTTTTAATCAATCCACTAATAGCGTGCATAATAGATGTCTTTCCAGCACCATTAGCACCAATTAATGCTACAATTTCACCATCATTAACTTCAAAGGAAACATTTTTTATAGCATTAATGACACCATAATGAACATTTATTTTTTCTACTTTTAACACAATGTTTCCTCCTATTCTTCATTTCCTAAATATGCTGCAACAACATCTGGATTATTTTTGATTTCTTCTGGACTTCCAAAAGCTAAAACAGTTCCAAAATTTAATACAGCAATTTTCTCACAAATTCCCATAACCAATTTCATGTCATGTTCAATTAATAAAATAGCAATTGAAAATTTTTCTCTTACTATCTTAATTGTTTCCATTAATTCAGCAGTTTCAGTTGGATTCATTCCTGCTGCTGGTTCATCTAATAATAATAATTTTGGAGATGTAGCAAGGGCTCTTGCAATCTCTAATTTTCTTTGTTTTCCATATGGTAAATTGCTTGCTTTTACATCAGCAAATTGATCAAGATCAAATACTCGAAGTAAACTTAATGCCATTTCTTCAATAGCTTCTTCTCCCTTGTAATAATTAGGAGTATGAATAATTGAAGAAAATAATGAATAATTTTGTGAATGATGCAATCCAACTTTTACATTATCAATAACTGTCATATCTTTAAATAAACGAATATTTTGAAAAGTTCTAGCAATTCCATATTGAGTAATTTGAGTTGGCGACATTTTTAATAAAGACTTACCATCAAAAATAATTTGACCACTTGTAGGTTTATAAACACCTGTTAATAAGTTAAAAACCGTTGTTTTTCCTGCTCCATTAGGTCCAATCAATCCAAACAACTGATTTTTATCAATTTCAAAATTGAACTCATCAACTGCTTTTAATCCCCCAAATTGAATACCTAATCCTTCAGTTTTCAATAAAGCCATTATTCTGCCACCTCCTCTACTACATCATCTTTCTTCTTTAGAAACTTTGCTTTTAAGTGTGGAATAAGATTTTTTTCTTTTAAAATCATGGCTGCAATTAAAACAACTGCATAAAGCAACATACGATAATCAGAGAATGCACGTAAATATTCTGGTAAGATTGTCATTACAATAGCAGCAATAACAGATCCTTTTAAATTACCTAATCCACCAAGTACAACCATAACCAATATTTCCACAGATTTATTATAATCAAATACTTTAGGTATAAGAATTGTAATATAGTGTGCATAAAGACCTCCTGCAATACCTGCAAAAAATGCAGAAATTGTAAAAGCCATGATTTTATAGTAAGAAGTTGGTATCCCTGCTAATTCACTAGCAGTTTCATCTTCTCTAATAGAAATAATTGCACGTCCATGACGAGATTTAACAATACATGCAATAACGTATATTGTAATAGCAGCACTAATAAAAACAATTGTAAAATTTGTTTCCATAGGAATTCCCATCAATCCTTTAGCACCATTTGTAATCCCAATATTTAACATAATAACACGAATAATTTCATTGAATGCTAAAGTAATAATACATAAATAATCACCTTTTAAACGTAATGTTGGAATTCCAATCAATAATCCCACAATAGCAGCACAAATCGCTCCTATCAATAGACTTACAATAAATGGTGTTTCTAAATATATACTACTTAATGCAGAAGCATAGGCACCTACTGACATAAACCCTGCATGTCCTAATGTTAATTGCCCTAAATAACCACTTGCCAAATTTAAACTTGTTGCTAAAACAACATTAATACAAGCAACAACCAAAATTCCTGACCAATAACTATTAATAATACCTGAATTCATAGCAAACATAATGGCTCCATAAATAACAAGTGCTAAAACAAAAGATAAAATAAACTGACGAATTTCTTTCTTTTTCATTATGTTCACCTACACTTTCTCTCTTACATTAATACCAAATAAACCAGCTGGTTTTACAAGTAAAATAAAAATTAAAATTCCAAAAACCACTGCATCAGAAAATGTTGAAGATATATATGTGATTGTAAAAGCTTCTGCCAATCCAATTAACAAGCCTCCAACCATTGCTCCTTTAATATCACCTATACCACCTAATACAGCAGCAATAAACGCCTTAATTCCAAGCATTGCTCCTAAATAAGGATTAATTAATGAATAACTTAAACCATAAATAATACCACCAATAGCTCCTAATCCTGAACCAATAGCAAATGTTAATGAAACAGTATTATTAACATTAATTCCCATTAACTCAGCAGCACCTTTATCCTCACTAACAGCACGCATAGCTTTACCTAATCTTGTTTTATTAATAAAAATCAATAAAAGAATTGTACATATCAATGTTAAACATAAAGATAAAGCCGAAACATAAGAAATACTTAAACCAAATAAATGAATTTGTCCCTCTGGTAAAAAGCTTGGAAAAGTAATAGCTGCTGAACCAAATATTAATAAAAATATATTTTGAAGCAAATAACTAACACCAATAGCTGTTATAAGTACAGCTAAACTCCCACTATTTCTTAATGGTTTATAAGCAACTTTTTCAGTAACAACACCTAGTAGTGCACAACCAATAATTGAAGCAATAATAGCTACAAATACAGGCATTCCTAACAAACTAAATACAACATATGTAATATAAGCACCAACCATAATAATTTCACCATGAGCAAAATTAATCATTTTAGCAATTCCATATACCATTGTATATCCAATAGCTACAAGTGCATACATACCACCTGTACTCAATCCATTCATAATTGTTGCAAAAAATTGCATAATATGACTCTCCTTCCTAAAAAAATAAAGGAGAAAAATCTCCTTTATTTTTCTTCATTAATCTAAATAACTATAAGCTCCATCTTTAATAGTTTTAATTACTAAATCTTTTGTTGGGTTATGTTGTTCATCATATTGGAATGTTCCAGTAATTCCAGTATAATTTGTTTCACCTAAAGCTTTACAAATTGCTGCTGGATCTGAACTATTTGCTTTTTCAACAGCTTTAATTAATACAAAAGTTGCATCATAAGCCATTGTTCCAAACATGTTTGTTTCTCCACCAAATTTTTCTTTATATGCTTTTGTATAATTAACAACAGCATCTACTCTATCATCAAAAGTATTTGTATAGAATGCACCATTAAAAATTGATTTATCAACATTTTTAACACTTAGAACACCATCCCAACCATCAGTTCCTAAGAAAGTTCCTTTAAATCCATTTTGTTTAAATTGTTTAACCATCTTAGCAATTGTTTCATAATAATCAGGAATAAATACAGCATCAGCACCTGAATTTTTAACTTTATCAATATAAGTTGCAAAATCAGCAGCAGTTGCAGGATACTTTTCTTGTAAAACAATTTCAGTACCATCTTTCTTTGCTTGTGCTATAAATGATTCAGTACATCCAATACTAAAATCACTATCACTATTTGTTAAAACAGCAACCTTATTAACTTTAATAGTTCCATCTCCTACTTTAGAAGCAATAAATTGTCCTCCTTTAGAGTCATTAGAACATGTTCTAAAGAAATTGTCTTTTGCTGTTTTTCCATCAGATTTTAATGTAACAGCATCCCCTGAAGCACTTGATGAAACAATTGGTGTCATGTTCTTTTCAGAAGCATTTCCAACTGCTAAGCTTTCACCAGTTAATACTGGTCCTACAAGACCAACAATACCTTCTCCAACCAATTTGTTATAAGCATTAACAGCATCAGTTTCTTTACCTTGTGAATCTTCTTTAATAAATTCAACTTTGAATTTTGCATCAGCAGATGCATTATATTCTTCAATTGCTAACTCAATTGAATTTGCAACTGGAATACCATATGAAGATGTTTCCCCAGTTAAAGGTCCAATATATCCAATCTTAATTGTATCTCCTTCTTTTAAATCATTCCCAGCAGAACCTCCATCAGTTCCACCACCACATGCTACTAGCATACTAGCCACAGCTACTGTGGATAATACTTTTTTAAAGTTCATTTTGATTTCTCCCCCTTTATTTCACATAATTTTAATATACCTCTCATTATACTAAACATTTTTCACAAGTCAATTAAAACTTTTTAAATTTTTCTAATATTCTAAAAAAGAAAACAATATTTCGTTTTTATGCAAAAAACTATACGCATTATAAGAAAAATTATGTTTTTTAATCAAAATATCTCTATCCCTTCTTAATAAATTCTTTTATAGAAATAAAAAAAACCAAAAACATAAATTTTGGTTTATTTCTTTATTATATTCACAATCACATATTCTGAATGAGAACCTGTTCGTAATGGATATCCCCAACCTGCTATACCTGATGAAACAATAACTTGCATATGCTTTAATTGTTTATATCCATAATTCATTTCTCCAAAACCTAACCAATCACTTATGAAACCAACTGGGAACATTTGTCCTCCATGAGTATGCCCTGATAATTGTAAATCATATCCTAAGTCATCATTTATTTTCAAATCTACTGGTTGATGATCCAACATTAATAAAAAAGCACTTTGATTTATTTCTTGATTCAATAATTCTTTTGCTTCCTTTCTTGTTCCCCTATATCTATCTTCTCTTCCAAATAAAATAAAATCTTCATCAATAATAATACTCTCATCAGATAAAATATAAATAGATTGTTTTTTTATTTCTTTTGATAATTCTTGAGATGAAAATGATGAATTTTGAGAATAAGAAGCTCTATCATGATTTCCATAAACATAATAAATCCCTTTTTTAGTCTTAATCTTTCCAAGAGTTTCAAAAGCTTGTTGCATTTCTTTTTGACTTGAACGTTCATCAACAATATCTCCACCTAACAATACAATATCAACATTTTGTTGAGAAATTTCATGACAATAAGATTGTAATTCTTCCTGATTCATTGTATTTCCAAAATGTAAATCTGTTATAAGGGCAATTTTATAAGAATGATTAATATTCTTTTTAGTATATATTGTATATTCTTTTGAAGAAACACTTTGCATATTGAAGTAAGCATATCCCAAAATCATCAATACGCATAATATAGGAATCATACCTAATTGATATACTTTTTCAAAATATTTATATTTATCTTTAAAGAACCAATGAATTATATCAATAATTATTGATATAAAAAATAAATGTAAAACAACAACTGTCCAAAAACCAAATAAATTAAATACTGGTAATACAAACAAAAAACTCAATATCATTAATAATATCTTTTTCCATAGACTATCTATTTTTAAAAATATGTATTCAATAATTCTTTTAAAATAAAAATAGAAATATAGAGTTAGTGGAATAATGATAATAAGTGGAAATATAAAAAATATTAAATACACTTTCTAACCTCCTTTTGATAATTATTTTTATACTATATTTTTTTATTACTTAAAATTTGTTCATAATTATTAATCTTATACTCTAATTTATCTAAAGAATATTGAATAATAGCTTGTTTTTCTAATAATTTTTTTCTTTCTTGAATTAAAAGATTTTTTCTTTCCTCGATTGTTTCATCACCAAGATCATTTAATTTTATATATTGTCTTAAGACTTCAATGCTTACTCCTGCATCTCTCATACAACAAACAAACTCTAATCTTTGTAAATCTTTATCTTGATAATCTCTAATTCCTTGGGAATTTCTTTGAACATAATCAATTAATCCTATCTTCTCATAATATCTTAAAGTATCTTGTGATAATCCAAATTTTTGACTTACTTCTTTTATTTTCATTCTCTTTCCTCCCTACAATCAATATTTCTCATATTATAACATTTAGAGTTAACTCTAAGTCAATATAATAAAAAAAGAATAAGTCAAATGATGACCTATTCTAAAAAAGTTTTATAATCTTCATAATTCATCTTTAATAATTCTGGTGTATTTAATCCATATGGACAATGTTGCATACATTTTCCACAATGAATACAATCTTCAATTTTCTTCATTTCTTGTTGCCATTTTTCAGATAACCATCCACCAGTAGGTGCTCTTCTTAACATTAAAGACATTCTTGCACATTGATTAATAACAATACCTTGAGGACAAGGCATGCAATAACCACAACCTCTACAAAAATTCCCAGCTAATTCTTTTCTATCATCTTGAATAATTTGTTCAATTTCTTTTGTTAATATTGGAGGATTATCTTGATATGATAAAAATTCATCTAATTCACTTTCCTTTTGAATTCCCCAAATTGGTAAAACATTATCAAATTGTGATAAATAAGCATATGCTATATCACTACGATGGATTAATCCTCCTGATAAAGCTTTCATACAAATAAAACCTACATGATTTCTTTCACATATCTTAACCAATTCAAGATCTTGAGAACTAGCAAGATAACTAAATGGAAATTGAATTGTATCATACAAACCTGATTCAGCTGCTTCCTTTGCAATATGAATTTTATGATTTGTCAAACCTATATAACGAATTTTTCCTTGTTTTTTAGCTTCTAACATAGCTTCATATAATCCACTTCCATCTTCAGGTTTAGGACAAAAAGAAGGATTATGGAATTGATAAATATCTATATAATCTGTTTTTAACATTTCTAAACTTGTTTGTAAATCCTTCCAAAATTCTTCAACTGTTGAAGCCATTGTCTTTGTTGCAATATAAATATCTTTTCTTACATCACTTAAATATTTTCCAATTTTTTCCTCACTATCAGAATAAGCTCTTGCTGAATCAAAAAAACATATACCATTTTCATATGCTTTTCTTAAAATAATTTGTGCTTCTTTAAAGGATACTCTTTGAACAGGTAATGCTCCAAACCCATTCTTATTAACAACAATATTTGTTCTTCCTAATTTTACTTTTTGCATTGATATGAACCCCTTTCTATTTTAAACGATAATAATTTTCTATATTTACCTTCTTTTCAAAGATTTCTTTAAAAAGTGTTTCATTTTTAATAAGATTTTCTTTTTTTACTTTTGGTAATTGTTTGAGTTGATATTCTAATTTTAATGCTAATGAACGTGTTTCACATTTCCAAATAGCTTCCATTTTTAATGGTGTATAAATTCTTGTATATTTTGCACCCTTTTTACCCTTTTGATGTTCTTGTAATCTTCTTGTAACATCAGTTGTTATTCCAGTATACAAACTATTATTTTGACATCTTAATAAATATATATAATACATTTTTAATCAAAAATCCTACATATGTAGGATCATTTAAGTCTGATAATAAAGAAATAAAACATATGTTTACCTCTTGGTATTTCATAATGTTCTTCTAAAGAAAGATAATTATCTTGTAATCTTAAATTCTTTCTTACCAAAGCAATTTCACTTGTATAAAGGAAAACATAGCCTCCTGGTTTCACAAGACGATGAATACGTGCAAAAAAACGATCATATACATCTGTTAATTGCTTTTCATCTTTTAATTGAGCATATGTGGGCATATCTGTAATAATTTCATCAAACATTTCTTTATTACAAAATCTTAAAGCATCTTTATGAACATAATATATTGTTTGATTAGCAATCTTCGTATTTTTACGAGCCATTTCTATTGCTTGCCCATATATATCTACCCCCATTGAAAAATGAGATGGTTTCACTATATTTTTTTCAATTAATAAAGTTCCTGTTCCTACAAAAGGATCTAAAACCTTTGCATCATCTTTCATATAAGGTTTAGCAATCTGCACTAATGTTGCAGCAACATATGGATGGATAGAATTTGAAATCACATTTTTGCGATAATGAAATCTTGGATTACTTAAATGCGACAATCTCAAATAAATATTTACTGTTCCTCTTTTCACTTCTTTTAAAACAATTTCTATATCATAATTATGTGAGGAATTTAATAATTTTTGAGGATAAAGTTCAAATATCTTTTGTGAAACTTGTTTAATAAGCTGTGAATTCTTTTCTCTTAATTCATCAACAACTCGATAATAGAAAAATGAATTTTCATCATATATTCTCTCTAATATATTTAAAATATAACAACGTTTTAATCCTTCTGTTATATCTTCAATATTAGGATTAAGTAATGCTGCTCCTACAGGAATCAACATCTCCTTATAAACACGTATAGATTGTAAATCATAAAGTGAGTCTGTTCTGACTAATACTCCTTGACTGATTGGTTTATATAATAATGGTAAAACATGTTCAAAAACAACAAATTGATAATATGGTAAAGTTGTTAAAATAACATCTATAGGTTGATGTTTCAACTTTATAAGTTTTTTCTTATGAGGTTGATGATCGAGAATTAAAGGATTTAACACTTTTAATTGTGCTTGAATATGTTTAGCTGAAACTTCTTCTGATTTCAATAATTTTTGTTGAATATTTTTTAATTCATATAAATATTCATAACAATTTTGTTGACTAATTCCTTTAAGATATGCTTCTTTTACATATTCTATTTCTTCATGATGATATGCCTCCAAAAGAATAGGAATATTCCCTTTATAATATCCTAATAATATTGCAACATTTTTTCTCACTTTAGGATCTTCATGTTGCAATAACTTTTTTAATTTATCTTGTAACTGAGAATATTTATCAAGAGACATTTCTTCTTGAAATTGTTTTCTTAACTCAATTAATGATTCTCTTAAATTTTTATCCTTTAATATATTTTCTACTAAATCCATTACAACTTCCCTTTCACATATTATCCCTATCATATCATATTTTTCTTATTTATCCAACTGATTTTAGGTAGTGTTACATAGAAAGAGAGAATTTTAGTTATTTCTTGATACATTTTTCTTTCTTCTTCTATATAAACAAAATAACTATCTATTCTTTCTTGCGATATTTTCTGAGATAAAACTTCATTAAAAAAATGTGAAGGAAAAAACAAACGTGCATAAAAATAAAGGATTTCATAGACATCAAAATAATGTGTTTCTAATAATTGTTCTAGCATATCATAAGTTAATAATTGACTTCTTAATAAATAAACCAAATGTCTCATTCTAGAACTTATAACATAATTCATAGGATTTAATAATTCATGAACATAATCACTAATAGTGTGTTTTAAAGCCAATCCCATTGTAATAGATGCATTTTTGTGAATAGAGAGAATTTCATTTAATATGTTAATACAGTTTTCTGCTAAACCTGTATAATAATAGATTAATGAAACTAATTCTGGGTTGTGTTTAAAACTATAAGCATATTGTTTAACAAGTTCTTTAACACTATCTATTTTACATATCCATTGTTCTTTGATTTGATAAATAAATAATCTTTGATGAGGTATAGGTTGTAAAAATGAAGTTAAATAATTTTGAAAATGAAAATCATAGTCATGATATACAAGAAGGACATGTTGATAAGAAATAACATCTTCATTATTATTTTTTACCAAACTATATCCTGGACATTGACAATTTTGAATAAGATAACGATAATATTGAAAAATTTCTAAAAATATATGAGGATTTTGTACATAAGAAAAATAATAGAGTTGATTTTGAAAGTGAAAGTATTGAGGAGGCTCTATTTCTTCTTGAATACCATAATAAAGTTTTAAAATATGATTCACTTGAATTCTTCTTTCTATTGTGTATATATGAGTGGAATTTGTCCCTGAAATATTTCTAATAAAACAGGAATTTTAATGGTGTGAGAATGATATTGCTCAAAAAATGGATAAACCATTGTTAAATTCATTGTAACTTCTATTGATAATTCTACCATAACATGATTAACTCCATAATTTTCAATTTTCTTGGCTATGGAGCCACTAACACTTGAAAGGTGTTTATATCGAATAGGAATTGTAGGGAAAATTGGCTGAAAAAATGGAAGATGTAATAATGAAGCAACTGATACTTTTGAAATAATACCATTTTGGGAAACTTCTTTCATTCTTCTTTGATAATAACTATCATCTATGGCTTGATAACGTCCTTCTTCTATTGAAGCATATGTGTTTTCTATATCTAAAACAATAGCTGTAATAAGTTTATTGACTTTAACCATATCAAAATCAATAAGTTGTATATTTTTTTCATCATCTCTTTCAATAATGACTAAATCATCATATTGTGAATCATCTGTAAAATAACAATGTGATATAATTAATTGATTAAATCTTTCTACCTCCATCTTGCCATATTGTTTAATACTTGGTATTAAACGAACATATAAAGATGTCATTGAAACAATTAATAATGATAATAAACAGATGATAATAATTATCCATTTCTTCATACTCTTCACCACTTCATTATATGTTAAGAAATAAAAAAAATAACATACACTGTATGTTATTCGCATAATATCTCATCTAATGGTAAATCATATTCATTTATGTCTATTTTATCAACTTTTTGATATGAAAAAGCAAGACCTAGCTTATATCCCAAATATCCCTTTGCAAAATATTTATCATAAAAACCTTTACCATATCCAACTCGATAATTTTGATTATCAAATGCAAGCATTGGAACAATCATCAAATCAATATCTTGAATATTTGCAATTTGATTTGTTGTTGGTTCTAATACATGGAATGTTCCTTCCTTTAAATCATTTAAAGAATGAATATAATAAAATTCCATTTCATCATTGATTATTTTAGGAACACATACACAATGACTTTTTAATGCTTGTTGAATAAGTGGAAAGGTATTGACTTCACCTGGTAAACTAACATAAATGCCTATTATTTTTGCTTTTTTATAATAACTATGTTGTTGAACTTTTTGAATAATTATTTGACTATGAAGTAAAAACGTCTCTTGTTCCATTAAAAGACGTTTTTCTTTCATTATTTTTCTCATCTTTTTCTTATCCAATACTATCTTCTCCAAAATCAAGCTTTAACAATTGATTTAATTCAACAGCATACTCCATTGGTAATTCTCTTGAGAATGGTTCAATAAATCCCATAACAATCATTTCAGTTGCTTGTGATTTTGTTAATCCTCGGCTCATAAGATAAAACAATTGATCTTCTGATACTTTAGAAACAGTTGCCTCATGTTCAATAATAGAATCATTATTAAACATTATATTTGTTGGGATAGTATCACTTGTAGATTTTTCATCTAAAATTAAAGTATCACATTCAACTTTACTTTTTGCATGAGTTGCCTTTTTATTATGACGAACCAATCCACGATAATTCACTTTTCCACCATTACGTGAAATAGATTTTGAAATAATTTGACTAGATGTATGTGGAGCAAGATGAATCATTTTTGAACCAGAATCTATAATCTGAACATCATCAGCCACAGCAATAGTTACACAAGTTCCTTTTGCTCCTTCTTGAGCTAAAACACAAGTTGGATATTTCATAGTTACTAATGAACCAATATTTCCATCTACCCACTCCATTGAACCATTTTTAAAGACTTTAGCTCTTTGTGTTACTAAATTATATATATTTTTTGACCAGTTTTGAATTGTTGTATATCGGCATTTTGCCCCTTCTAAAACAACAATTTCTACAACTCCAGCATGAAGTGAATCTTTTGAATAAGATGGTGCTGTACATCCTTCCACATAATGAATATCTGCTCCTTCATCAACAATAATTAATGTTCTTTCAAATTGTGCCATTCTTTCAGAATTAATACGAAAATAAGATTGTAAAGGTTTTTCTAATTTTACATGTGGAGGTACATAAATAAATGATCCACCAGACCACACTGCACCATTTAAAGCTGAAAATTTATTATCATTATATGGAATAACAGTATCAAAATATTTTTTAAATATATCTGGATATTCTCTTAATCCACTATCAATATCTAAAAAAATAACACCTTTCTCTTTCACTTCTTCTAACATATTATGATAAACAACTTCTGACTCATATTGTGCAGATGCTCCAGCTAAAAATTTTTGTTCTGCTTCTGGAATACCTAATTTATTAAAAGTATTCTTAATTGTTTCTGGAACTTCTTCCCATTTGTCAGTCTTATTATCACTTGGTCGATTATAATAAGTATACTCATCAAAATCCATTTGACTTAAATCAACACCCCATGTTGGCATTGGTTTTTCTAAAAAACATTTTAAAGATTTTAAACGATATTCTAACATCCATTCAGGTTCACCCTTAATTGCAGATATTTCTCTTACAATTTCTTCGCTTAATCCTTTAGGCGTTTTAAAAATAGAAACATCCTCATCTTTAAAATCAAATTCTTCATTATTTGTAGGAATATCATATTTATCTATTGCCATACTTATTCCTCACTCTCTTTAATTAATTTAACAAGACCATTCCACCCTAATGTAGCACACTTAATACGATTTGCTTGTTTATGAGTATTTTTAAAAGCAATGGCTTCTTCTAATAACTCTTCATCATAATCTTTTTCATAAATCATATTCATATAATTTTCAACAATATTCATTGCTTCTTCTTTTGTTTTTCCAATCACAAGTTCACTCATAATAGAAGTAGAAGATGTACAAATAGCACATGCTTCTCCATCATAACGAACATCTTCTATTTGATTACCATTAAATTTCACTTGAATATCTAAATCATCAATACAAGTATCTGAATTCATATTCGCTTGTTGATATGAATCATCATCAATAAGTCCACGATTTCTAGGATGTTCATAATGATCCATAATAATTTCTCTTAAAATTTGTGGATTATCCAAAGAACGCATCTAAGAAGTCATCTCCTTTCTTACAAACATCAATAAATTGATCAATTTCTTCTTTTGTATTATAAAAATAAAAAGTAACTCTTAATGTTGAAGATACACTTAAAAATTCATCTAATATTTTTGCACAATGTTGTCCTGCTCTTACAGCTATTCCATATGTATTAAAAAGACTTGCTGCATCTTGAGAAAAAACACCCTTAATATTAAATGCAATAGCACCTGTTGATTCTTGATTATAAATTTCTAAATTATCAAGTTGACTCATTTTATCAATACAATAAGCTCTTAATTCCTTTTCATGTGCCTCTATATCATTCATATTCAAGTGTGAAAGATAATTTATAGCACTTCCTAAGCCTATAACCCCTTCTATATTAGGAGTTCCTGCTTCAAACTTATAAGGAGGATTTTTTAATGTAACAACACCACAACTATTATAACGTGAATTTGAACCTCCCCCTAAACGAGTTGGCTTTGTTTCACATAATAAATCATATTTTCCATATAAAACACCTACACCAGTAGGACCACACATTTTATGGCCAGAAAAAGCTAAAAAATCAACATCTGTATCTTGAACATCAGTATTTTGATGAGGGACACTCTGTGCTCCATCAGCTACAACAATAGCTTTTAATTGATGCGCATAAGCACATATTTCTTTCATTGGTGCTTTATAACCAAGGACATTTGTTACTTCAGCAATGGCTAAAATTTTTGTCTTTTCACTCATTGCTTTTTTTACATTTTCTAAAGTTAAACGCCCTTTTTCATCTAATTCTATAAACTTAACAATCGCTCCTACTTCCCTAGCCACATCAAACCAAGGCAATGTATTAGAAGCATGTTCAGCCACAGTTAATAAAATTTCATCACCTGCTTTTAAATGTGTTTTCCCATATCCATAAGCAACAAGATTTAATGAATCTGTTGTTCCAGAAGTAAAAACAATTTCTTCCTTACGCTGAGCATGAATAAATTTTTTAACAATTTCTCTTGTTTTTTCATATTGCTCATCAACCTCATGAGATAAATCATAATCACCCCTATGAGCATTACCTGAATAATT
Organism: uncultured Erysipelotrichaceae bacterium; assembly: GCA_910588075.1. Classification (GTDB taxonomy): domain Bacteria; phylum Bacillota_I; class Bacilli_A; order Erysipelotrichales; family Coprobacillaceae; genus MGBC163490. The sequence continues at coordinate 14,248 of CAJUOS010000037.1, forward strand.
TGTTAAATAATCACAAACAGAATGAATAACCACTTGTGGTTTTAAAGTTGTTGCACCATTATCAAAATAAATCAAAGGATGTTCATGCATTAATTTTCCATTCAACATAGGAAAATCTTTTCTAATCATATTTACATCAAACATACTATGCACCTACCTTTGATAAAACATCTTCAAAATGTTCTTTTAACATCTCATTATCTATAACTTCAATAACAGGTTTTAAATATCCATAAGTAATCAGCTGCATTGCTTGTTTCTTTGTTAAACCTCGACTTTGTAAATAATATAAATGCTCTTCATCCATTTTTCCTACACCAGCCGCATGAGAAGCTTTCACATCAAATTCATCTATAAATAAATAAGGATTAGCACTTGCAATACATTCTGAATCAAAAACCATAATTTTATTTGTTTGATGAGATGATGAACCATGTTGTCCTTTTGTAATTGTTCCTATACCATCAATCGTTAAATGTCCTTTATCTTTAACAACACCATAATTATCCATTTGTCCATATGTATGAGGTTGATTATGTTGAATAAGCACTTTAAAAGATTTCTGCTCATTCTCTTTTGATAAAATAGCCATTCTGACTTGAGCATCTGCATTTTCACCATCTAAATAATAAGAATATTCTCCTTCAATACTACTATTTGATAATTCTGCATACCCACTATGGCACAACGCATCTCTTTGTAAATAAATGTCTTCCTTCATTTTTGATTGATCATGATTTGAATTATTTTCATTAAATATATGAACAATAGCTTGTTCCTTTAAATTCATTGTCTTATGTAAAAAAGCATGATTCTTTAAAACTTTTGTTTCAATAATATTGACTTGTGTTCTTTTTTCAAATGTATACGTAATAGAAAAATCAATATAATCATCTAATAAAAAGATGACTTGAATTTCTATTGGTTTTTGATTTTCAAACACCAAATGATGTTGATGATAATAAACATTATCTGGTAAAGAGGACTGAATACACTCTTGATTCTTAAAAACAATATAATAAGAACAATTTAACTCAAAATCATTCATTTTTAAAACTTTCCTTTTTTCCACATGATTCTAATATAATTGGTTTCTTTTCCTCTTCTTCTTTCATCTCTATACCAAGTTCTTTTATCCACTCATAGCCTTCTTGATCAATTTTTTCAACCAGTTCATATCCACCACTCATGACAATTTGTCCATTAACCAAAACATGAACATGAGTTGGTTTGACAAGCTCAAATAATCTTTCATAATGAGAAACCATAACACAAGCAAAGTCATCACTACGCATTGAATTAATAGCATCACTTACCACTCGTAATGCATCAACATCTAAACCAGAATCAATTTCATCTAATAAAGCAAATTGTGGTTTTAATAATTTCATTTGTAGAATTTCATTTCTTTTCTTTTCACCACCAGAAAAACCTTCATTTAAATAACGATGAGCTAAATTTTCATTCATATTTAACTCTTCAATATTTTTATCCAAAGTTCTTATAAATTTGAATAATGAAATTGGTTTTTCTAATCTTGCATTCATCGCAGCCTTTAAAAAATCAGAATTTGTAACTCCTGGTATCTCTTGAGGATATTGCATTCCTAAAAACAACCCTGCACGAGCTCTTTCATCTACACTCATAGATAATACATCTTGATTTTCCAATAAAATACTCCCACTTGTTACATTATATTTAGGATGTCCCATAATTGCTGATAATAAGGTTGACTTCCCATTTCCATTTGGACCCATAATTGCATGAATCTCTCCAGTTTTTATTTCTAAACAAATACCTTTTAAAATTTCTTTTTCTCCAACATTAACATGAAGATCTTTAATCACTAAAGTTGACATAAATACGCCCCTTTCAAATACATATATTTTACTTAAAATTCAATACATTGACAAGTTATACGATAATAAATTTAATATGTATATTATGCACAACTTTTCATATTATATAAAATCTTAAAAAAATTTCTCTCTATAAAAAAACAATACCTCAAATAAATGAGATATTGCCTTTCTCTTTAATCATTTTAGCAAATACCACAAATGATAACCAACAAGATAAATAAAACTAATACTAAAGTAAATGATCCTTGATGAGCCATATATATCCCTCCTTACTTAAAATATAAAACAGCAGAAAATAATTAATAAAATAAATAAAACTATTGCAATTTCAATTTGACAATCCATTTTCTTTTTCTCCATAAAATTTCCTCCTTCTATGCACATTATATAATATGGAAAAATGATGGTAAATTTTGTGTTATGGCCTACAAAAGTTGAAAATTTCTTAATATCGTGTATAATTATATTGTTTATATCAAGGAGGTTTATATGAAAGGAAAACAATTATGTGGAATTGCACTGGCAAGTGTCCTTATCTTGAGTGGATGTTCGTCTACTGTTCAAGAAAATGGTAAGGATGTTCTTGCATCAATAGATGGAAAGAATGTTCTTGCAGATGATGTTTATACATCTTTATCTTCTTCTAAAAGTGGTCAAACAGCTTTATTCAATTATGTATTAGAAAAATTAGTTAATGAAAAATTTCCAATTAATGATGATATGAAGGAAAATGCTTCTCAAATTGTTGAGAATATTGAAGCCAACTATAAAAGTCAATATGGTGATGAAGCACAAACTCAATTAGAAAGTGCTCTTGCTTCAGGTGGTTATAAAGATATTGAGGCTTATGAGGAATCATTGATTCAATCATTACAATATTCAGAATTTGTTAAAAAATATGTCAAAGACAATTTTGATAAAGTTTATGATGATTATTATAAACAAGAATCACCTCGTATTATGAGTATCATCAAAATTGCAATGAACGATGTAGAAAATCCTACAAATGAAGAAAAAGAAAAATTAAAAGAAATACAAAATCTTTTAAAAACAAATAAGAGCTTTGCAGATATTGCAACTTCATATTCGGATGATAGTTCTAAAAATGCTAAAGGAAATATTGGAGTTGTAGATTCCACATTAGGTTTAACTAATAAATATGGTGAAAATGTAGAAAAATCTGCTCTATCTTTAAAAGAAGGTAAAGTTTCTCAAAGTATCAAAGGAACTGATGGTTATTATTTCTTATATTGTGTAAGTACTGATAAAGCAAAAATTAAAGAAGAATTAAAAAATGTAGATATTGATTCTCCATTACTTGCATATGATAACTACTTAATGTATTTTGCTTTTAATAGTTATAAACTCACATATAAAGATAATAATATTAAAAAACAAATTGAAAGTATTGTTAATGAAGCTTTAAAAGCAAGAGAAGAAGAAAGAGGTAAAGCAAAATGAAAAAATTAGTTATGTTACTTTTATGCACAGGTTTACTTGTTGCTTGTTCTTCTTCAAATTACTCTGTAAAAGTGAGTGATGGTTCTTCAACGCTTATAAGTGGTGAAGGTATTGAAGTGACAAAACAAGATTATTTTGAACAATTATTAGATTCCTATGGTTCTAGTAAAGTACTTAATGATGTTTTAACAGCAATTGCTGATAAAGAAATTACCAATCAAAAGGATATTGATTCTTTATTAAAAGAAAGAGAAGAAACATATACAAAATATGCAAATGGTGATTTAGATAGTTATGCCAAATCTATGGGATATAAATCTAAAGATGAATACATTAAAGAAGCTCTATTACCTGATGTTAAACAAGAATTATTAAGAAATAAATATATTAAAGAAAATTTAGATCATTTATTATCAGAATATCAAGTTGTTCGTTTTAAAAAGATTATTGTTTCTAAGGAATCAACTGCTCTAGCAATTATAAGTAATTCTAAAGATGAAAAAAGTTTTAATGAACAAATGAAAAAATATTCTGATAAAGCAGAAGATGCTGGTATTGTTACAAAGAATTCTTCACTAGATGAAAATTTAACAAAAAAATTAGAAACACTTTCTAAAATAGATAAAGATGGTGTATATAGTGATTCTATTGCATTAACTGATAATACATTTGCTGTTCTTTATATTTATGATACAAAGAGAGAAAAGAAAGATGAGTATATTAATGCTCTTACAAGTGATCAAGGTTTACAAACTGATATAGAGAGTATTTATTTAAAGAAATATAACTTTAAAGTCAATGATTCAAAAATTAAAGATGCTATTAAACAAATTTCTAGCGAATATATTGAATAAGGGTTTCCCTTATTCTTTATTTTAGTGTAAAATAAATATAATTAAAGGAGGATATTTTTTTATGAACGATTGTATTTTTTGCAAAATTGCTAATCATGAAATTCCTGGTAAAATTATATATGAAGATGATGTATGTTTAGCTTTTCTTGATTTAAGTCAAACAACACGAGGTCATACGCTTGTCATTCCAAAAAAACATTTTGATCATTTTTTAGATGTTGATCAGGATACTCTTGCTTATCTTATTCAAACAAGTCAAAATGTTGCTAAAACATTAGAAAACAAACTACAAGCTCAAGGATTTAATATTATTACAAATATGAATGAAGTTGCTGGTCAAACTGTTAAACATTTTCATATCCATATTATTCCACGTTATCAAACAAATGATGATTTCCATATTCAATATACTGATCACTCAAATGATGTTAATTTAGATGAAATTTATAATTGTATTATGAATTCATAATATTGTTTTTACTTTAAATAATCATAGAAAGGAGAACACTTATGAAAAAGGTTAAAATAAATATGTTATCTAATGCTGATAAAGTTGATGGTCAAGGAGTTGGTAGTGCATATTTGGAACAAGTTTCTTTAATTCAAGATGAATTAAGTGAATATTTTGATGTTGTTATTAATGATTCTAAACCAGCTGATATCATTCATTGTCATACTATTCTACCTGAATATTTAATTAAAATGAAAAAAAATAAAGGTGTCAATGTTGCATATGTCCATTTTTTACCTGATACATTAGATGGAAGCATACGTTTGCCTAAATCAGCATTTGGTATTTTCAAAAAATATGTAACTTACTTTTATAATACTGCTGATTATTTAATTGTTGTGAATCCCATTTTTATTGATGATTTAGTTCGTTTTGGTATTGATAGAGAAAAAATTAAATATATCCCTAATTATGTTTCAAAGGAATCTTTTTATAAAGAAAATGAAGACAAAATCTATCAAATGAAATTAAAGTATGGAATTGATCAAGATGCTTTTGTCATTTTAGGTGTTGGACAAGTCCAAACAAGAAAAGGTGTTAAAGACTTTATAGAAGTTGCTCAAAAAAATCCAAATATGACTTTTGTATGGGCTGGTGGTTTTTCATTTGGTATGATTACTGATGGTTATGATGAATTAAAAGAATTATATGAAAATCCTCCATCAAATGTTAAATTTATAGGTATTGTTCCAAGAAATGAAATGAATGATGTTTATAATATTGCTGATGTCCTTTTCATGCCTTCATATAATGAGTTATTTCCTATGTCTATACTTGAAGCTATTAATAGTTTTAAACCTCTTCTTTTAAGAGATTTAGAATTATATAAGGATATTTTATTTAAGAAATATTTATATGCTGATAGTAATGAAGATTTTTCTAATCAATTAAATAGACTTCAAAATGATAAGTCATTATATCAAAAATATAGTCAATATTCTAAAGAAATAAGTGAATATTACTCAAAAGAACATGTAAAAGAAATGTGGAAAAATTTCTATCTTGATATTATCAATAAACCATTAAACAAAAGAAGTGAATAATTATTCACTTCTTTTTTGTATATAGAAAAAAAGATAATAACTATCTTTTATTCATACATCTTTGGCTTATATATTGTTCTGTTTTCTAAAGCATATATTCTTTTTGAATAATCTCCTAACTCAACATTTTCTAATGCTTTATCAAACATATTAATTCTAGCATCAATATTGTCAATTAAATAAACAATTTCTGCTTCACGTATTTGTGGTAAAACTGGTGAACCATATTCATTTTTTCCATGATGTGATAAAATCATATGTTGAAGTAAAATAACCTCTTCTCCTTCTATATTTAATGTTTTTGAAGCTTCTAATACCATTGCTTGTGCAATTGAAATATGTCCTAATAATTTCCCTTCTAAAGTATATTTAGGAACAACAGGTCCACTTAACTCAACAGTTTTTCCTAAATCATGCAAAATAATCCCTGCATAAATTAAATCAGCATTTAATTGAGGATATATTGTTATTAATGATTTAGCTATTCTTAACATTGATAAAGTATGATATGCTAAACCAGAAACAAACTCATGATGATTTCTACTCGCAGCTGGATATATTTCTAATTTTTCCATACTATTCTCAAATAAATATTTTGTTAAAGTATATAACTTTAAATTAGAAATACATTTAACATAATCCATTATTTCATTCATCATCTGTTCAGAACTCATAGGGGCTTTTGATAAAAATTGAACTTGTTGTGATTCCTGATAAGAAATATTATCAATACTTACTATTTTCATTTGCCTATCATCACTATATTTAATAATATCCCCTTTTCCTCTTACAACAGCCCCTAAAGTCAAAGAATTCATTTGTTCTTGAGAAGCATTCCATAATTTTGCATCTATTGTCCCTGTTTCATCTTGGAAAACAATACTCAAATAATTACTTTTATTTGCACCATTTGTTTTTCCTGATGTTACATGTGAAATCAATGCTGTAAATTCAACATTATCATCTCCACACTTCATTTCTTTAATTTTTATCATTAGATTCCTCCCATAGTTCATTAATTATTTCAATAACATCATCATATTCATATCCTTTTTGAACTAAAAAAGTAATAATTTTACTTTTCAAAATATGCGAATCATAACGATTCTTATATCTATTATAAACGCGAAGATATTCTTTTGTTAATAACATCTTTGTATGTTCTTTAGGAATAGTAAAATCAAAATCACTAATTGCTCTTTCTACAATATCTTGAGAAAAGCCTTTATTAAATAATTTATTCTTTATATTTTGAATAAGAGCATATTGAGGCTTTGTTGTATTTTCTGAAAATAATTTCTTAACTAAATCAATAGCTTTATCATATTCAAAATCTTGAGAATATGTTTCTAAAAATTCATCAATAACAAAAGGTGAAATACCTTCTCTTTTTAAGTTAAAAATAATCTTATTAATACCTATTCCTAACTTTGTTGAACGATTAAAATAATTTTTTGTATATTCATAATCATCAATCAAATTTTTCTGTACAAGTATATCCATAATCATATCAATTTGAATTTCGTCAAAATCACCTTTATCTGATAATTTCTTTTGCATTTTAGCATAAGTATAATCCTTATATGTTAAATACTTTAATGCCAAATGATATGCCCTATTCACTTGCTCATGATCTTTTAAAGCGTCTAATTCTTCTCTATCTACAACTTGACCAATACTTAAACCATATCGTTCTACAACTTGTGAGGATAAAGTTAAAATCACATGATGATTATCAAATTGAAAAGAGACTTGATAACTTTTATTCTTATCTGGAACTATTGATACCACTTTATAACAATAATGATGTTTTGATAACGCTTTTTGATAAACAACCATTATCTTCTTATAAAAGTTTTCACTACTATATTGCATAGCATCTTCAACAGCATTATTTGCTAATAAACTTAAATCTTGGCTTGATAATTCCAAGATTTTATTTACCAAATCATCTTTATCATCAAAGAAATATCCATTTCTTCCATCTAAAATAACACCTTCTAAGTTTTTATCATATCTTGCTAAAACTGGAACTCCACTTGCCATAGCCTCAATAAAAGTTAATCCTTGTGTTTCAGTTATAGATGCAGATACAAATATATCAGATACATGATAATATGAAGGAACTTCTTCCTTCTTCTTTGCTCCAGTAAAAAAGACATAATTTTCCAAATGATATTGCAAAACCAATTCTTTTAATTCTTCGAATTGTGGGCCTTCTCCTACAATCATTAAACAAATATTAGGATTACATTTAGAAATATCTACCATTGCTTCAATAAGTAAATCGATACTTTTTTCTGGTGCAATCCTTCCTAAAAAAGTAACTACAAATTTATCTCTTAAATGATATTTTTCAAGAATTTCATTTATTAACTTTGGCTGACTATTACTTTTAGAAAAATGTTCTAATTGTAATCCAGTACCTATTACATTAATAGAATTCAATATTCCATATTCTCTTAAAGCATCTGCTGTTTTTTGAGAAGGTACAATAAGTTCAGAACATGTTTCTCCATAAATCTTAGATATCTTCTCTATAATTTTTTTTGCAACTTGATCTACTGCCTTTATATTACCAGGAGCAATATAATGAGAATAATCTGCCCACATTGTATGATAAGTATAACATACAGGTATATCTAAAATTTCTCCTGCAATTTTACCAAATATTCCAACTCCAAATTCTGTTTGAATATGAATAATATCAGGATTAAAATCTCTAACTTCACGCATTCCTTTAATAGAATATATATTTGAGGCTCTATATCCATATAGTTTTTTTAAATCTAAACCTGGTAATCTTAAAATATATTGATCCTCATCTGTATATAATGAATCATGTGGTAATACTGTTGTTACAACCAAAACTTGATGTCCATGTTTTACCAATTCATTTTTTAAAATACTTGTAGAGGTGGCAACCCCGTTTATATCAGGTAAATATGTATCAGTAAATAATGCAATATTCATTGAATCACTCCAATCTTGAACTATTTATTTCACGATTAAATGAGAAGACCAATCCGCCTATTATCAAACCAAGATAATAAGACATAAATCTCCATAAGAATAAAGAAGACGAAGTCCCTACAGAACCTAAAAAACTAAATAAAATAACATAAACGCCTTCACTTCCTCCACTTGCCCCAGGAATAGGTAAAAAAGCATTAATAAGATAAATAAATGAACATAAACCAATAAAATCAAAAAATTGGTTTAAAGAAACATCTAAGTTTAAAGCAAGTGCTGCAAAAAAAGGCATACTATAAATAATTGTCAGTTTTATAAAATTATAAAAACAAGATTTCATTAAAACTGGAATATTTTTTTCTAAAAATTTAAGCTGACTTCTAAAATCACTTAAATATTGTTCAATTTTAGCACAAGTCATTTCATAATCTTTAACAATATGAATTTTATTTAAAAGTTTAATAACAGTATGGGTTACAAAGTTTTGTAATTTTTTAGACTTAGCACCACCAAATAGACCTAAAATAACAGCAAAATTAATTAAAAAACCTAACATAGCTAAACTAAATACTCCAGCTTGTTCTTCTACAAAATAATTATATTTTAACAAAACAACAACTGCTGTATATAAGACCAAAACACTTTGATAACAAATAAAACACATAAGTAAAATACTTGATGAATTTGTAGGTGGTATTCCTTGTTTATTAAATATATAAACTTGTGCAAATTGTCCTCCACTTGCAAATGGTGTAATTCCGTTAAAAAAAGTACCACTAATAGCATTAATAAATGACTGTTTAAAAGTATAATCCTTTTTATAAGCTCGGCCAAAATACCATAAAGATAACGCATCAAATAAATAATAAGAAAACATAACGACAGCCATTATAATTATCCATAAAAATTTTGCATGTTGAAAAGCATTAATAACTTGATCAAATTGCTTTCCAATAGATAAATAAATAGAAGTTCCACCAATAAGTAAAATAATAGCTATATTAATAAAATATTTCTTATTTTTCATAGTCATCATTATTAAAGATAAAACTTTAATATCTCCTTTCATACAAAACATCATTTTTTATTAAAAATTCTTAATATTTTTATATTACAAATAAAAACTTATTAAAGTCCTACTGTATTTTATTTTACTACAAAAAAAGAAATAAAGAAAGAGAAAGACAAAAAAAAGGGATACCAAATAGGT
>CAJUOS010000038.1:0-403 GCA_910588075.1 uncultured Erysipelotrichaceae bacterium
CTATATTGGATTTGATATCCTTTTGCTCCTGTTGTCGCTTTATAACTTATTTTTAATTTCTTCCCTTTTACATTTGTTATTGTTGGTGTTTTTGCTTTATTAACACTCACCTTACTCCATTTTGCATAAAGAGTTTTATTTCCTGTACTTCCTTTTGTAATCTTTGTAATCTTTGTTTTATATTGATTACTTGTATACCAACCTTTAAATATATATCCTTTTCGTGTTGGATTTTTTAATATCTTTGTACTTGAAGTTACATTATATGTTGTTGGATTACTCTTACTATTCTTTCCTTTATTAAGATTATACTTAATTGTATAATTATTTAATGTCCATTTTGCATAAAAAGTTTTATTTCCTGTGCTTCCACTTGGTATCTGTGTTACTTTTGTACGATAAC
>CAJUOS010000038.1:503-24143 GCA_910588075.1 uncultured Erysipelotrichaceae bacterium
GTCACATTATATGTTATTGGATTTCCACTATGTGTTCCTCCATTAAGATTATATTTAACTGTATAATTGTTTAATGTCCATTTTGCATAGAAAGTTTTATTTCCTGTGCTTCCACTTGGTATCTGTGTTACTTTTGTACGATAACTACTATCACTATACCAACCTTTAAATGTATATCCTTTTCGTGTTGGACTCTTTAATATTTTTGTACTTGAAGTCACATTATATGTTATTGGATTTCCACTATGTGTTCCTCCATTAAGATTATATTGAATTGTATAATTATTCAATGTCCATTGAGCATATAATACAACTTCAGCATTATCTTCTGGAGTTAATCCACTCACTTCTTGGATATTTGCATAATGTGTTCCTGAACCATCTCTTTTGGTATTCCATCCCTTAAATGTATATCCATATTTTGTATACTGATTTATCGGAAGTTGATACTGATCATCATAAGAATGATATTGTTTTTCTATATCTGTTCCTATTCCTCCATTTGCATCAAATGAAACAGAATAATGATTAGGGGCAAAGATAGCTCCATAACCAGCTTCAACATAAACATTTTCAACTTTTTGTGGAATAAAATGTTCATCATAACTCACAACATTTTCTTCTTCATCTATCCAATGTGTAAAATGATATCCAGGATAAGCAATAGCTGTTGCACCTTCAGCTTGACCATTATTTCGATCTATAACTTCCCAATTAATATTAACATCTCCCATATCTGGATAATCACTCCAGTAATAGATAGACACATCATTTCCTTTTTGTATAATCCATTTTCCATCTAATTGTTGAACAAAATGATATCCTTCTTGAGTTGGATAAGGAGTATAAGAAAAACTTCCTTCTATTTTAGGATTTGTTTCAATATAAACATGATTAGCTAAAACAATGCCAGAATGCCCATTATATCCACCAGTTGTTTCAAATACTGTTGTTCCTGTAACAGTACCTAAAATTTTCATTGTTGATTGATTACCAAGTATGACTTTTCCACCACCTACAAAATGATTAAATTCTATATTACTATATTGAGATAAATTTAAAGTCCCATTCTCATTAATAGCAACATTCATCTTTCCTTTTGACCATGATGTCAATTCTTTTACTTGCAATGCTCCTTGATTCACTGTTAATTGAGCAATATTTTTTAATGAAAGATTAGAAACCAAATAATTTGTACTTAATGATACATTTGTCCCTTCTTTAGCTCCATCCCCATCCACACAAGTTATTGAAGCATTATCTAATAAAATATCTACTTTTCCATTTACTGGATATAAATCTCCATCTGGATGAGGTGGTAATGGTTCAGTAAAATCAAACCAATTATCTTTATCATAATCACTTTCTTTAGCCCCAGAAGCATAAACTTCTCCTATTTGTGCATTTTTTGTATTTTGTATATATATAGATGTGTTACCATCATATTTTCCATTTATACTTCCTGCATATATATTTCCAAATTCATTTTTTCCATAAAGTCTAATTTGTGCATTTTCTCCAGTTTCTGGTCCAATATGATTACCATTCAAATCATAAAGACCCCCACCCATAATATCTACAAGACTATGACCAGAATCACGAGATGTATTATCTAATGTTAAAGAATAACCATTAGCAAAAATATAATCATGATATCTATATGCAAAATTCAATTCAATATTTTTAAAAGTAACATTGCCACCTAACATTATTCCAGCAGAACGATTGACTAATGGTGCTTGTGTTGTTTCTGAATCAGATTGAATTGTTACTGATTTATTAATGACAAATGGTAATTCTCCATGCACATTCAAAAATGCACCTTTAGAAGATACGATATAAATAATACCTCCATCAGCTACATTTTCCACAGCATCTTCAAAACGATTATATGGATTTTCTTTTGTTCCATCTCCAGATATACTATTTATACTTCCATTCATAGCTGTATATACAATATTTTGCAACTCTTTAGCATGAGAAGGTATGATTGATATAGAAATAATTGAAGAGAGAATAATAAATAAACAACTTAATTTTTTTAACATTGTCATAATTTTTTCCTTTCTATTTCCATTTTTATAAATATGATTTATTAATTACAATATATCATATTCGAGTTATTAAAACTAGATATATACAATCATAATAAAAAGAATTTAAAGTTATATAACTCTCCATTCTTCCTATATTTTTATTTTCTTGCTACTTTCTCCTCTTGTGCCGCTTTAGCAACTGCTTTAGCAACAACCTTAGCAACTCGTGGATCTAAAACATGAGGTATAACATGAGTTGCAGAAAGTTCTTCATCAGTTACAATTGATGCTAGACTATATGCTGCAGCCATGAGCATCTTTTCTGTAATTTTTCTTGCATACACATCTAAAGCTCCCCTAAACAATCCAGGAAAAGCTAAAACATTATTAATTTGATTTGGATAATCTGAACGCCCTGTTCCCATTACAGCAACGCCTGCTTCAATAGCATCTTCATACTTGATTTCAGGCTCAGGATTTGCCATTGCAAAGACAATAGGATCTCTTTTCATACTTCTGACCATATCTTTTGTTAAGATTCCTGGTGCTGAAACACCAATAAAGACATCAGCTTCATTCATTGCTTCTTTCATCGTCATTCTTTTTAATCGAGAATTCGTCATTTCTGATAATTCTTGAGTTAAAAAATCATATTGATTATAATCTTCTTTTGTAATGATACCATTAATATTAAAACCATATATTTCTTTAACACCTAAAGCATGTATCATTTTAATAATTGAACTTCCTGCCGCTCCTGTTCCACTAACAACAACAGTAATATCCTCAATTTTTTTATGAACAACTTTCAAAGCATTAAGTAATCCTGCAACAACAACAATTGCTGTTCCATGTTGATCATCATGAAAAACAGGTATATCCAACTCATTTATCAATGTTCTTTCAATCTCTACACATCTTGGAGCGCTGATATCTTCTAGATTAATCCCTCCAAATGTTGGAGCAATAGCCTTTACAATTTGAATAATTTCCTGTGGATCTTTAGTATCCAAACAAATAGGTACAGCATCTATATTTCCAAACTTTTTAAACAATATTGCTTTCCCTTCCATAACAGGCATAGCAGCCTCAGGTCCAATATCACCCAATCCTAATACAGCTGTTCCATCACTAACAACAGCAACACTATTTTGTTTCCAAGTATATTTATAAACATTCTCTTTATTCGCAGCAATTTCTCTACATGGTTGGGCAACTCCTGGTGTATAAGTTAAAGATAAATCATGCTCATTTTCAAGTGAAACTTTTAGTTCAACACTTAATTTTCCCTTTGCTTCTTCATGTAATTTTAATGCCTCTTGATATATATCCCCCATAATATATTCTCCTTTTTTATCTACATCATTATGCCATAATCATTTTTAAAAATAAAGGTTCTTTCTACAAAATATATAATCATTCTAAAAAAATCGCACAAATTTGTGCGATATCCATCATTATACTTATAATTTATAAGGATAAACTCCTTTTTCAATTAATATACGAATATTTTCTTTAACATTTTCTTTATCTTCTTTATATGTAACCCCAAACCAAGAATCATTTGATTTAAGAACTTCTACTGATACTTCATTTCTTTTTAATAAATCATCAATAATAGTTGGTAATAAATACTCTGATTTTATATCTAATGAATCTAATTGATGAAGAAACTCATCAAAGCCATTTTCAAGAAGTTCAAATAACTGAGGATATAATCCCCACATATTCATTGAAACAACAGCATCTAAATCTAATTCTTTATCTTCACTTATTGCTTTACCACCTATATACTCAATATTATGTGTTTCTGTAATATCAACAAGTTTATGATTATTTTCTTGACAAATTCCTCTTGTTACTCCACCATTTTCACTTAAAGTATTCTTTAATACAAATCCTACCATACACAATGGTAAAATCGAACTTTGATGTTCTTGTGTCAAATAATCATAAGCAACCTTATAAGCCTCACATCCATAATAATCATCAGCATTAATAACTAAAAATGGTTCATGAATCAAGTCTTTACATACCAAAATAGCTTGTCCTGTTCCCCATGGTTTACTTCTTTCTTTAAAATTATCTTTATATTTTTCAGGAATATTATCTGTTTCTTGAAAAGCATACTCAACATGAACTTTCTTTTTTATTCTTTGTCCTATAATTTCATCAAAATCTTTTTCTAAATCTTTTCTAATCACAAAAACAACCTTATTAAATCCAGCATTAATAGCATCATAAATAGAATAATCCATAATAATTTCTCCATTTGGTCCCATAGGCTCTAATTGCTTAATTCCTCCACCAAAACGACTTCCAATTCCTGCTGCCATAACGACTAATGTTACATCTTTCATTTTTTTCTCCTATTATTTTAAATATTCATATATCATTTTATTATATATTTAATTTCATGAGTGCATCTTTTAAAGTCATTGCACTTTCTTTGAGTTCTTTTAACTCATTCTCATCCAAATCTACTTCCACAATCTTTTCAATTCCTTGATAAGAAATAATAGCTAAAGCACTTAAACATATATTATCAATACCATATTGACCTTGTAATAAAGTAGATATTGGTAAAATAATTTTTTCATCATTTACTATTGATTTGGCTACTTTTTTTACACATGCAGACACACCATAAAAAGTTGCATCTTTTCTTTTAATAATTTCTTTTCCACAATCCAAAACAATTTGTTCAATCTCTTTTTTCATTATATCATATTTTATAGAATTATTCTCACTTAAATATTGAGATATATGTTTATTTTGTATTTGTACTTTAGACCAAGGTGTTAATGCACTATTTCCATGTTCACCTAAAACATAAGCATCAACATCTTTTATACTGACTTTTAAGTATGTTGCTAAAATTGTTTTTAATCTTGCTGTATCTAATATTGTTCCTGAACCAATAACCCTATGACTTTCAAATCCTGATAATTTTAATGTAACATATGTTAAAATATCAACAGGATTAGAAATAATAAATAATACTCCTTCACATTGTCTTGCTTTGATTTCAGGAATAATACTTTTGAATATTTCTACATTTTTTTGCATCAAATCTAGTCTTGACTCATTTGGTTTTCTTCCAACACCAGCAGTAATAATAATAAGTCCTGCATCTACAATATCATCATAATTCCCAGCATAAAGATTGATAGCAGAAGAAAAAGCACTACTATGACTCAAATCCATAACTTCTCCTTCAGCTTTTTGATGATTGATATCGATTAAAACCATTTCAGAAAATAAATCTGCTTGTATCAAATTAAAAGCAATAGTTGATCCAACACGTCCACACCCTATGATAGCTACCTTTTTTAAATTGACCATAATAAACTCCTTTCATTATTTCTTATCATATCTATTAAAATATTGACAAAATTATATAATGATATTATTTAAATTTTATTCAATCATTAAACAAGAATTAATAAATTTATATTTTACTCACCAAAACTCTTAATTTACCATGAGAATCAGGTGATAAAACATCTTTCCATTCAAAAGCAATTATTTTCATTTCTTGATTAAATATTTCCTGACTTCTTGCAATAATTATTTTTTCAATATCTTCTTTACTCTTTTTTGAACCTTTTTCCATTACTAATTGTAATTTTAATACTTCATAAGACTCTTGAACAAAACGATATTGAGCTATATCTATAAGTCCTGCCATTAATCTACTCATATGCATCCAACTGTATACACTACCATCTAAATTTTTTATTTTATCATTTGTTCTTCCAATAATTTGAGAAATATATCTTATTCCATCTCTTGTATAAGTTTCCACATAATCTCCAACTTTATAATTTAATAAAGGAAAGCCAAAATGTTTAATTGGTGTAACAATAATTTGACCAATTCCATTATCTATAATATTTCCTTCTTCATCTATTACATTGACAATATGAGTATCATGCCATATTTTATGTTCTAATGGTTTTCCACACTTTTCTATTGCAAAATTACCAAGTTCTGCAGTTCCATAAATATCAAATAAATTTTCTCCAAATGCTTGCTCAATTGTTTTACGAGAATTATCATCTAAAGCTTCAGAGATAGATCCTAAACATTTAGGATGGTGCATTTCTATATGATGTTCTAAAGCATAATGGGCCATTAATTGCATAGCTGTTTTATTTCCATAAAAGAAATCAGGTTTATATTCATTAAACTTTTCCACTAAATATTGTGGTGGATGAATTGAACTTTCTTGTTTTCTTCTCAAAATCCCTAATTTTTGAACAAATGATTTTGTAGATGAATCATGTACCATCATACTAAATATTTTATCAAAGAAAATATTGTATTCTTTATCTTGTAATTGAGTAGCTCTAAATAAATTAGCAATATCAGAAGCTAAATCTTTAGGTAATGAATATAGCGTTAAAGGAGATCCAGAAGATCCTGATGTGGTTTTCTTTATCCAATATTGATATTCTTGAGAATCCATTGTTTCTTCTTTAATCCATTGTCGATATTCTTCTTTTGTTAATTGCGGTAATAAATGAAAATCTTTAGCTGTTTTTATATCTGATGGTTTGAGTTTCAACTCATCAAATTTTTTTCTATAAAAAGGAATCTGATAAATATAATTAATATATGTTTTAATATTCTTATTTTGTTGTTTAATCCAATAAGCAGGTTTCTTTTCTGCTCTTTTTAAAGTTCGATTATAGTCAAAAATATACTTCAATGTTAAGAAATTCAATAACTTCTTTTGTATTTTTACATTCATTATTCTCTCTCCCTAGTCCATAGAATAAGGTAACTTTTTGTAACCAACTATTAACATTTCGATTAATCTAAAAAAGTTAGAAATACATGCAGCAAAACCAAATCCCATTATTCCAAAATACTTCGTAAATAATAAAGCGGTTATCATAAATAATGTTCCATATACCAATTGTAAACACAAATGATATTTAGCACCTAATGTTGCTAATATTAAAGTAATAATTAATCCGGCTCCAAAATTAAATATTTGTGCAGCATTAACAACTATGTTTAATGTCCAATTCATTGCATTCATATTAGGATAAAGTAACGTAATATAAATAGGTGTTACAATCACACAAGCTATCATACACAATACTGAAACAATAAGAACTATTTTAACAATAGTTGTAAAATTAGATTTATTAAATTGACTTTTATCATCTGCTAAATAACTTAAAATAATATTATTAATAGGTGCAGTAAACATAATTAATGTCTTTCCAATCATTGAAAACACATAATATGTTGATACAGCTTCAGGTCCACAATAATAATTAATAACAAATCTATACAAATTCACTAAAATATCTGTAATTAAATATGAAAAAATAAGTAATGATGTTGAATGAAGAACTTTATTATAATTTTGACTTTTATCTTTCCCTTTAAAAAGATGAGTTGTAAAAATCAAATATAATATCGCACATATTTCTCCAATCAAGAAAATGCAATACCAACTCTTTGTGAATAGAAATGCAATTGTTCCTATTCCATATCCCCCAGTTAATATAGCAAAATATATAAAATTCTTTTGAAAATCTAATTGTAATCTAAATTGTACTTGTCCATAATATCTAATTGTTGTTAATAAAACTATTAATGAATATATTAGCACTCCAATTCCTTGAAAGTATAAATGAATTAATATCCCACCAGCTATAAAACTCAAAGGCAAAAATAGTTTTAATAAATGATTATAATCCCCTTGAGATGTTTCTATTGATTTCTTTAATGCAAGTCTATTATTGCATATCCCTGAACCAATAGCATCACCTATAATATAAACAAATCCCATATATGTAATAATATTTCCAAATTCATACTGTCCAATTGTTCGATTCATAATTGGATAAATAATAATTTGTAAAACTCCATTCATTAACAATTGAGCACCAATAGTATACATTAAATCCCTTAATATCTTTTTATACTTCAAATACAATTCTTTCATTTTAATACCTTCTATTTTTCTAATTTATAGACATTGAATGACAAACTTTCAAAACTTTGCTCATCTATTAATTTCACATCTATTTTTCCATACTTATTTTGTAAAGCTTGAACAATAGTTTCAATTTCATAACTTGGATGTGTCATTAAATAACAATTATCTTTATAAAATAAACAATTAATGACATTCTCTATTTTATCATTTATTTGCTTTTGATTTGTTGTTGGGGCATTTGTTCCCCATCCCCCTAAACCAAGATAATTTAAACTTTTAGGTTCATACTTTATATGAAAATCACTTGAATACCCAAATAATCCTACATTAACCATTGTAAAATAAAAATTATCTTCATTCGTTTTTAAATATTGTTCAAACAAAATAAGATCATTATTTCGTTTTCTTGTATCTCTTGTCAAAATCCATGTACAATATGAAGCATCAATAGTACAACATAAAGTTATAAAAGATAGAATGACACAAATTCCTTTTTTTAATGGATTTTCAAACTCATTTAAAAAATGTTTAATATGAATAAATTCTGTCCCCATACTCAGACATACTACAATAAAAATAGAATCAATTGTTCGTTCTGGCATTCTTCCTTCCCAACATAAATAAAAAAATCCAAAACACATTGAAATAATCATCAAGAATTGAAAAATAATAAGTTGATGTTTTCGCAAATATATTGAAAAACCTATTGAAATAAAAATCCACATCCAAAAAGAAAGATAATGACTATCAAAAACTGTTGATAAAGCTTTATTTAATGACTGAACAGTTCTTTTAACTATATTTCCTCTTTCTTCATTATAAATTTCTTTAGACTTCTCTGCAATTTTTATCATCTTTTCCTTATCTATACTATCATCTAATTTTAAACTATATGATTTTATAATAGAAAATTCATTTTCATCAATTCCTAAACTATTATAAAAATCAATATTTTCTTCATATTCAGGTACTCCATAATAATCATAAATATTAGAACGAGCTAAATTAAACTTTTTATACTCTTCCCATTCTGAACTAGAATAACCAAGTAAATTATTTAATGGTGTCGCAAAAAATACACATAATACAAAGAATGGAAAAACTATCCATTTCTTTAAATCCTTAATTTTTCTTTTTTTCCAATCAAAACGATAATATAAAAAGATCAAAGAATAAAAAGCCATTGCCATAAGAGCAACTTTCTTTCTTACCATCATAGAAACAATTAAAAAAAGTAAACTTTCTATAATATCTTTCCAATGTACATCATCATTTCGGCAAGCTTCATAAATAATAAAACAAGATGTTCCACTCAATATTGCAGCTGTTGTAGAAAATTGGAAATTTGTCAGCGATTTATTCCAAATAACTAAGAAAAAAACAATCATTCCTATTATTGTTAAAATTGTTTCTTTTTTATCTTGGCATCTATTTAACAATCTTATAACGATTCTTATAAGACAAATAGCTTGTAAAACAATAAAAACAATACCATACCAATCAAAATGATTATTGATTTTATAAAGTGTAGCCATAAACCATCCCAATGGATACATAATATAAACTAAATGTCCATCAGGAGTTCCAGTTTGAGCACCTGAAGCTATATTTCTCATAGCTGTATCATCACATACTGCATAATTGATTCCCATCAATAAATATATTGCAACAAATAAAAATATAACTGAAATAATAACTAATAAATGTCTTATTATTTTATTCTTATAGATGCTCATATATTAACCTCCTTAATTATTCTTATTCTACTGCTTTCAATTTCCAAATTTTAAAACCATTCACTTCTTTATATAATACTTTCTTAATTTTCTTATCACTTTGTTCATTTAAAAGTAAAAGTATATTTTCAATATTCTTATTATCTACAAAGTAAACATTATCTCTTAATAATGCCTTTGCAGGATTGGAAATATTGTATTCTTCTAAAATATTTTTCCATGTTGAATGATTTGTATCTACTCCTGAAATATAAATAGCATTTCTAAATTGTCCAGGATTTAAAGCTTTCATTGGTGAAAAATTCAAATAATAAGACTGAATCATTGTTTGAAATTCTAAAAAATATAAATTTTCTGGATGATTTTCAAATTCATTAATTAAATCATATTGAATATTTTCATCATTAAAAGTACAGTTATATTTTTTCACACTGTTATAGTATGATGGATACATAATTTCATGTGCTTTATAAGGATCTTGAATATACACTGGTACTCTAAAAATAGACATTCCAACATTTAAACTGATTAACAATTTTTTTATTGAATACATTTGTTCTTCTAAAGTTGTTATCATATACATTAAAACAGTTGCTAGTGATAAAAATGTGGAATATTCAATTCTATATATTAATCTTCCCATAAACATATATAAATACAATATAATAATTGTTAAGGGTAAAAAAACAATAACATCCTTAAATATCTTTCTATTTCTTAAAAATCCTAATAAAAATAAACAGCCAACACCTAATACACTCACATAGAACCAATACTTCTTTTCAAGAAAAGTTTTTACAACATCTTTTAAAGAAATAGGATGTTGTCGACGATACTTTTGAATAACTCTTGAAACATCTTTTAATTTTTCTTTTGTATAAACATTCTGATCAATAAATCCCCAATGAATCAAATTGTTATATTCAATTTCTGTAAAATGAATCTTTTCTAACTCATCTTGATAATATTGATAATCTAAACATGTATAATCTACTATTGAAGAACGTACATCATTATATTCAACATATTCTCTATATTCTGGATGAATATGCTTATAAATTGCTGTATTTGCTTTATTGATAACTATACAAAAACAACAAACAAGCAATACCAATCCACTTCTTTTCAACACTCTATTGATATAATCTTTATTCTTAAAGCATAAAACTAACCATAACACTCCATAGAATGGTAAACATATATATAAACTTCTATATCTAATACATATCCCTAAGAAAAATAAAATAGATGCAAATACTATTTCTTTTTTATTCGTTTTATCCTCAAATATATTAAAGAAATATAATATAAAACTAGCAATAATTGTTAAAGTTGCTGTTTTGGTAAACTGCATCAACAAATAAATATCATTACTAAAAAAACATAAAAAACAAAATACTAATGTTTTAAAATAAAAATTATTATATTTCTTTAATATACTATAAGTTATAACCCATAGCGAAATAAATGAAATAAGAACTTGAAACCAAAAATACCAATTCACAGCATGACTCATGCTATATAAGAATGAAAAAAAATACCCAATTGCAATATTCATAAAAACAATTTCAGGAGAAGGAACGCCAGTGTATCCTCCTGAAACAATCATTTGCATAATAAAATCATCAGATACTTCATATTTCACACTGCCAAAAATTAAAAAAGTAATAACAAATAAAAAGTTAATAAGAAAAGAGAAGAAAAGTGGAGAATTCTTCATTAATATTAAATTTTCTTTATTCAATATTTTTTTCATAACTTTTCTCCTTCAATCAAATCTACTTCATATTAGCAATAAAAACTCCAAAAATAACAATAGCCATTCCAATAAGTTTATTCTTTGTAAAATCTTCTTTTAATAAGAACTTGCTAAATACAGCAACAAGAATATAATTCAATGTTGCAATAACAACACCAATAATATATTCCACATGAGTATATGCAATAACATTAAGAATCATAGACGTTCCTAACATAAAATATCCAGAAATAACATAAATATTAAGATACTCATAAATTCCACTATAATCTTTATTTGAACCAATCTTTAATACAACTTGAGAAAGAGAAGAAACCAATACACTTATCAATAACAAAATAAAATAGACCATATTAATACTTCTCCTTATTTATAATATAAATTCCAAATGAAATAATACAAATACCTACAATTTGTAATAGGGAACATCCCTCTTTAAATATAATAAATGACCATAAAACTGTCCAAAATAAATTTAATCCTTTATTAGCATAAGCTACACTCAAATCATATCTTTTTAATATTTGTTGCCAAACAATAGCATATATCATGAGTCCTAATCCCAACAAAAAAATAGTAAAAATAAAATTCCAACTCAATAATCCGTATTCTCTTAAATTATTACCAGACATTTTTGAAAAAACACCAGTTAATGAGTACAACAATACTGAGAATTGTAAAAACAATATATCTTTTAATTTTTCTTTACTCATAAAACCCTCCTTGAATCAGAAAATATATCATAAAACTATTGTATTTGATATATACCAATTTTCTTTCCACTCGTTAAATCTAACTGATAAGTTAGCGCAATTTCTTTATCATATTGTTCTAATAATTGTCTAAATCTTTGAACAATATATTTGGCTTTAGATCTATCAGCAACAAAATATAATCTTTCTTTTTTTAATAAATCATCTAAATTTTCACATCCAAGTACTTTTAATTGTTGAGAGTAGACTGGTGATCCTACATTCCATCCTCCTAAAGTCAATTCATTAACAATTTTTGTATCATTAATATAAGTGATTCTATCACACATACTATTAAATGATGAAAAATCTCTTAGAAAAATTTTATCAGTATTTTTACGATAATAATGATTAACTTCAATTCTATCTTGACAAGATAAATACATTTCTTTCATTTGAACATGAATAGATACCCATTGAAAACAAGAAAAGATAAATAATGGTATAAAACAAACTAAAAATCTATTTCTATTAAAAAAGTGATTTTTATTAACACCATTCAATAATATTATTGTAAAGACAAGCATGCATAAAATAATCCCAATTCCAACTCTTTCAGGTAATCTATTTAAAAATTGAAAAGCCATCCATGCCATCATATAAATAGATAAACACATTGCCTCAACAAAAACATATTTTTTCTTATCATCATAAACTAAAACAAAACTCACAATTAAAAATAACGTAATTAAAATTAAATTATATGAAAAATATGCACTATCTGTAAACTTTTCATAACCACCCTCTAAAGTCTCAGCTATTCTTTGAACAAGTGATTTTTCAGACCAAAAAACTTTTTCAGATAAATGATATAATTTTTCATAATCATCAATTGTAATCTCTTCATTTAAAAATAAAGCATTATAATCATACTTTAACATTTGATATTTTAATTCATCTATTCCTAAACTTTCATATTCTGCTTGATATTCATCAAACTGAGGAAACCCATAAAAATCCCTAATTCTTGATCTATATATAGAATATTGACTAAATTCTTTCCATTCATCACCATGATAAGCAATTTTAGTACAAGTATATGTTAATCCAAATAAACTACAAAGAATAAGATAAGGAATAATAATCTTTTTCTTATCAAATATTTTCTTTATAGAAAATAATCTAAATTTAATAATTTGAATTAAAAAAATACAAAACAATAAAGGCATAATCATATAGAACATTTCAATTCTTAAATTAAGCCCAAATAAAACCATAAGATATCCTGGTATATATGATATTCCTATTTTACTTAAAGTTTTATGATCATTCCAATCTAGAAATAAATATAAAACACCAGATAAGATCAAAACACTAGAAACAACTGACCATTCTAATTGTAATATATTTTTATATAACAATAAAAAATAAGAAAGAGCTGTAATCAACATTAGTCCCAAATTTCCATCACTTAATTTCTTCAACTTAATAATAAGAAAATATAAAGGCATTATCATTGAACAAAGTAAAAAAAGACCATACCAATCTATTGATCCTATCAATTGAAATAATTGAGCTAAAAAAAATGATAAAGGATATTGAATAAAATATAGATGTGGTTCTGGAACACCTGTCTTATTCCCACACAAAAAGTTCTTAAAAGCAATATCATCTGGAGAAACATAAATAGGTGATAAAAACTTTTGTATCATTACAATTAAAACAAGAAAAATAATGAATAGAACAATTTCGAAAGAATGACTTTTTATCCAATTCTTTATCTTCATAATTTACCCTCCAATTTTTTAGCTATGACTTTTCTTCTCACATTAAACTGTGGCATATCACTAATTGTTAGATAAATTCTTCCTAAATATTCTCCTATTAATCCTAAAGAGACAAGAATAAATCCACCAATAATCATAAATGCAGAAAACATCATGGTAAATCCATTGGCAACACCACCAATAAATAACTTTTTACAAATCATAAAGAGTGCTGACACAAATCCAATAACAGCCACAGCAACACCCACAAATGACGAAATACGTAATGGTACAATTGAAAAATTAACAAATCCATCCATCCATAATCTAATCATTTTCTTCAAATTATACCCAGAATGTCCTTCTATTCTACTACGATGAACTGCATCAATATTAGTTATTTTATTGGTCACTTGCATAATATATCCTAACATGGTAGGAAAAGGACTCTTATAACTTTTAATAGCTTCTACCATCATTCCATTGATAGCATAAAAACTAGATAAATGCACATCTTTAGGCTTTCCAACAGAATAATGCATAATTGCAGTATTAATATTACTTGCTAATTTTTTCATGAAAGAATGAGTCTTATCAGGAAAATTTGCATAAACGACATCATATCCTTCATCCACTTTCTCTATTAATCTAAAAATATCTTGAGGATCATGTTGTCCATCATCATCCATATATATTAAATAATCAATATCATCAATATATGACAATGGTACTAATCTACCAGTTGCTTGCCCATAATTTTTAGACAAATCAAATCCTGAAACAAAATCATACTGTTGAGACAATTCAGTAATATAATCAAATGTCTCATCAGTAGAACCATCATTAATACAAAATACTAATAAATCATATTCTTCTTTATCTTTAAAAACATCATGAATTTCATTCACAACATTAACAATATTCTTCTTAGAATAATAACATGGAATTGTAATTGCTACTTTTTTCAAAACTGTTCACCCTCTATTTCTTTAATGATACTTGTATTAAAGAATTCTAATATCATGTTATTTCCATCAGTATCATATATTTTTAAATGATCCTTTAAGAAGTCAATTGTTTCTAAAAGAGAATCTATATTTTGAGAAGACATAAAAATTCTTGCAAAAACCTGATTTAAAGTTCCAGCTGCATCCATCACATCACCTAAATGCTTAAACTGAACAATATCAAAAACATCAGGATGATTTAAAACATCTTCTAATCCTTCTATTTTATCAATAATTCCATTTCTTAATAAAACCACTAATGCAAAATGAGGTTTATGAAAACGAGGTTGATTTAATTTTGATAAATCATAACCACTAAATTTCCCAGTCACAGCATAATTCAAATGCATTTCAATGTTATCTACATGATTTGCATGATTAATCATTAAATAACCAGCACCACCTGCTAATCGTAATCCCATTTCAAACAAAATAATTTCACCATCTCTTACAAAACCTTGTAAAAAGAATGTTCCATCTTTTAAACCAATATCATCAACAAGATTTTGTAACTTATGATGAATTTGATTATAATATAAATTTATATATTTAGATGGGAAAAAATATCCTAAAGGTTGAGGAGCTTTTCCATATTGATCATTATTCAATAATCTATCTGCCATACCACATAAATAAACTACACCATCTTGCATAGCAAAATATAAATAAATATCATCACCCGTAATATACTCTTCAATAACGATATCTTTGCATATAGAAACATCCATAGCTTTATCAATAGCTTCTTTCACTTCTGAAGCCTTATTCACAACAGATATTCCTCGACTACTATAACTATCAACTGGTTTAATAATAACTGGATAATCAATAGAATCAGGATGATTTACAATAGCATCATATTGAATATCCTGAGCTACTCTGATACCATGTTTCATACATAAATCCTTAAAATGTCTTTTATTCATTGTTTGATCCAATTGTTCCAATGTTGCATAAAATGGTAATCCTAATCTTTCACAAACTTGACGACAAGGAGCCAAAGTAATATCAGCATATCCTGTAAATACTGCATCAACTTTTTTATCTTTTGCTAATTGAATTAATCCTTCAATATCTAAAGCACTCACATCATAAGCTTCATCAGCAATAGCTTTAGCTGGTGCATCCTTAATATAATCAGTTACAATTACATACATTCCTAATTCGTGAGCTCTATTCACAATATGTTTAACAAGTTCTGTCCCACCAATTAGCAGTATTCTTTTTTCTCTCAAATTATCCATAAACTCTCTCCCACATTATATCTATATATATTTTTCTGGTAAATAAGCATTAACATCTTGTATATCATCTAAAGCTAATACAAACATACCATATCTTGTAGAACTATCAGTAATCTCTGTATTTGGTAATTCTTCAATATCTTTTTTATATATTATTCTATCTGGAATTTCTTGTTTTGCTTTAGCTAATAAATCTAATGATGCTTGATCCATAACAAAACATGAAACTGCATAATCAGCTATCTTAGAATGAGAAAAATCAGGTTCTTTTCCACAAGCAATATCAATAACCATTCCAACAAAATCATATCCCGTAGAAATATGAACAAGATGAGAACCTATACAATCTCCACCCATTCTTGAACCTATTTCTATAAATTTTATATTTCCATGTATATCAATCTTAAACTCTGCATGAGATGCACCATATTTAATGTCCAAAGCATCTAATGCCTTTTTTACTTCTATTTCAATTCTTTTATTCATCTGATGATTTAAAGGAGCAGGTTCAACATGAGCAGTTTCAATAAAATGAGGTGCTCCAGTTGTATATTTTTTAGTAATAGCTAAACAATAATGTTCCCCATTATAAGAAATACTTTCACAACTATACTCATCACCATCAATATACTCTTCAATTAATGCTCTTTTTTCAAATGAAACTTCTTTAGCATAATCAATACCTTCCATAAGTTCTTGTTGATTATAAACTTTTGAAACTCCTCTACTTCCTGATCTATCTGTTGCTTTCACAATAAGAGGATAACTATAATCTTTAATCATATCTAATGTAAAATTATCATCTACAATACAAAAATGAGGTATAGGTACTTGATTTTTCTCAAATGCTTGTCGCATTAAAAATTTATTTGTAGAAATTGTATCTGTAATCTCTGGATTGCATCTTAAATTCATATGTCTAGCAACATAATTTACTGTTAAAACTGCTAAATCAGAAGCGATAGAAACAATACCATCAATATTTATTTTTTGACAAATTCTTAAAATCTCTTCCTTTTCAACAATACTAATAGGATAAAAATAATCAGCCTCAGCCTTAGCAATAGCCCCTTCTTCCCATGCAAAAACATGCGTTTCATATCCTTTTTCTTTGGCTTTTAACACCAAAGGTAACTGTAATTCACTTGCACCAATAATAGCAATTTTCGATTTAGACATAACAATTCCCCTTATAAAATATTTTTAATACATTCACATACATATTTTGCATCTTCTTCGCTCATATCAGCATATAAAGGTAATCTTAATAAGCGAGATGCAATATCTTCAGTAACAGGACAATCTTTTGGTTTATATCCTAACTTTAATCCATATGGTGAAGAATGTAATGGCACATAACAAATATATGCAATAACATCCTTTTCTCTTAGTTTTTTAATTAAGTCATCTTTAATCTCTGGAGTTGGTAAAAGAATATTAAACATATGAGCATTATGTGTAACATTTTCAGGAATAACAGGTAATCTCAATTTACCATTTGCTTCTAATTCTTTTAAATCATTAAAATATGTATTCCATACAAGCATACGTTTATCCATAATTTCATCATAACGTTCCATTTGAGCATATAATATAGCTGCTAACAAATCAGAAGGTAAGAATGAAGACCCAATATCATGCCAAGTATATTTATCAACTAATCCTCTTAATACATTTCTTCTATTTGTTCCTTTTTCACGAATAATTTCTGCACGTTCCATATATTTTTCTTCATTAACAACAATAGCTCCACCTTCACCCATTGCATAATTTTTTGTTTCATGGAAACTATAACATCCAAATTCAGTCATTGTTCCTGCAATTTTTCCTTTATAAGTAGAACCAACAGCTTGTGCAGCATCTTCAATAATAAATAAGTTATATTTATTAGCAATCTTGATAATAGTATCCATTTCACATGGAAAACCTGCATAATGAACAACATAGATTGCCTTTGTTTTCTCAGTAATCAATTCTTCAATTTTATTTTCATCAATATTAAATGTATCTTCTCTAATATCGCAGAAAACAACATTTGCTCCTCTTAATAAGAAAGCATTAATTGTAGATGAAAATGTAAATGATGGTGCAATAACTTCATCACCACTTTGTAAATCTGCTAAAATAGAAGCCATTTCTAGTGCTGTAGTTCCAGATGTTGTTAAAAGCATATTCTTAATACCAAATCTTTTATGAAATTCTTCATAAACCTTTGTCGTATATTTTCCATCACCTGAAAGAATGCTGTTATGCAAAGCATCAACAACACAATCTTCTTCTTTTTTTGTAAT
Organism: uncultured Erysipelotrichaceae bacterium; assembly: GCA_910588075.1. Classification (GTDB taxonomy): domain Bacteria; phylum Bacillota_I; class Bacilli_A; order Erysipelotrichales; family Coprobacillaceae; genus MGBC163490. The sequence goes on from CAJUOS010000038.1 coordinate 18,997, forward strand.
ACTAGGTTTATTAAATTTAATCATTTTGACTCTCTCCCATCTTTCTTATATTTCCAACTAAATAACTTTGTTGATATAAACGTTCATAAAAACACTCTCTTATCTGATCATCTTTTAAAGCTTCTTCAAATTTTAATATAGACTTTATAAAATGATTATCTGCATCAACAATGACTTCTTCATGATTATTTCCTACATAAACATCTATAACTGGTTGATTACCAGGTGGAGATGTAAATATTCTATTTGTTGATAACTTTCCTTTAGAGCCATATATTTCTAATGAACAACTATAATGATTATCCATTCCAAAAGCCCCTTGATAAGTAATACTTTGATTACTTAAAACAAAATCACCATAAACATCAACATCACAATCATCTATATAATATAAATGTGCATTTTCAACTTGTATATTTCCATCTAATAAAAAGCTTCCTAACTTTACAACATATCCTCCAGCATCAAGCAATGCTCCACCGCCCAATTTTTGAGAATATCTAAAATCATTAGCAGCCCTTTTAGGAAAACTAAAACAAGAACGTATTAAACGTAAATCACCTAATTTTTGAGAATCAATAATATCTTTAACAACTTCTAATTGTTTATGAAATTGAAACATATAATTTTCTTGTAAAACTAATTTTCTTTCTTTAGCAATACGAATTAAATCTTCAGTATCCTCTAAACATGTTGTTAATGGTTTTTCTAAAAAAACATGTTTTCCTTTTAATAATGCCTTCTTTGCATATTCATAATGTAAAGCTGGGGGTAAAGGTATATATAATATATCTATATTTTCATCATTAATGAGATCATCAAAACGATTAAAAATATCTAATTGATAATCTTCTCTAAACTTCTCTGCTTTTTCTATGTTATATTCTTCTGCAACACCAACACATTCAAAATCAGAACATTGTTTCAAAGCAGGAACAAACATTCGATATGCAATATCTGCCGCACCCAATACACCTATTTTATACATCATCATACCTCCAATAATGAAATAAGATTTCTTAATTGTATATTACATACATTATTAAACTGAATAAGTTGATTTAAAGTTGCAAAATCAAGCCATATATACTCATCAGTTAACTCAATATCATCTTCAATATTTATAATAATATTTCTATTTTGTTCATGGTAGAATCTTCCACCTTCTTCTGACAATAAGACATCTATTTGAACATTTTTATGTTGTTCTAGATGTTCAAAAAAGATTTTTTCTACACAATCACAAACTTCATTTAATTCGTTGGCTTCTCTTTGTATTGTTGGACCAAGTTCAACATTATCAAAACACCCTATCTCTTTTTTTAATTTCACCAAAAATTTCTTTTTGCCATCAAATACTTTTGTTATAAGACCAAATAAAGCAATTCCTGTTGCTTGAAACAATGGTTGAGTCCAATGAGTAACTTCTCTTCCTTCAATACTTATATCACAATATATAACTTTAAAATTTGCTGTATCATTGCATATTTCATCATCACTTATTTTCCATGTTGTTAATTCATGTAATGGCACAAACTTTAAAGATGTTTCTTCAAACATTTTAATATCATTTATTTTATGGAAAACATCTGAAAAACAAAGATGATCAAAATCTAATATTGATTTACTTAACTCTTGATCTTTTGTTTGACAAATAATTTCTTCTCTTTCTTTTAAAGATAATGAATTATAAATAGGTAAACATGATAAGACTGTTCTTGTATCCATATTAACAATATTATCAAATCGCATTAAACGTTTAATTTGTCCTAATGTCATCCATTTAAAATTATCTTCAACTTTAATATCTTCATCAATCATAATAATAATATTTCTATTTCTTTTATGATAAAAACGTGAAGATTGTTCAGATTGTATCTGATCCACAATAATATGACAAGCATCAACATCAGTAAAATACTCTAAATATTTTGGCTTCTTTCCACCATGTTTTTGAGTAAAATTACTTTTTGTTGCTTGAATTGTAGGAGAAATCTGAATTTTATTAATATTTCCAGGTTCTATCTTTGCTTGCATTAAAAAATGTAATTTCCCATCAATAATAGAACAAATAATTCCTAAAAATCCAATTTCATTTTGCATAATAATAGGTTGTTCATAAACGACCTTATTATCTTTTATACGTTGAATTCCTTGAACAAAAAAGAAACTATTATTTTTATTTGTAATAATTCCCTTTTTATCATCATAAAACCAATATGTACTATCAGATAAACAATTGCGTTGAATATCTACATGTATACTATGATTTAAATCATTTATCCATTTATCTATATCTTGATTAGAATTTATAAATCCTTCTTGATCACTCCACGAATCAAAGAGTAATTGTATCCAATTCTTCATTATCTTGCACCACACTCTCATTAGCTATTCTTTCTAAATATTTACCATATTCATTTTTATTAAGACCACTAGCTAATTTTAATAATTGTTCTCTTGTTATGTAACCTTTATTAAATGCAATCTCCTCAATACATGAAATATATAATCCTTGTCTTTTTTGAATACTTGCAACATATTGTGCTGCTTCTAAAAGATTGTCATTATTTCCTGTATCAAGCCATGCCATTCCACGACTTAATATTTCTACTTTTAATTGACCTCTTTTTAAATATTCATTATTAATAGATGTGATTTCTAATTCACCTCTAGCAGAAGGTTTAATTGTCTTAGCAATTTCAATAACATGATTATCATAAAAATATAATCCTGGCACTGCATAATTAGATTTAGGATGTTGTGGTTTTTCTTCAATGTTTAATACATTTTTATTTTCATCAAAAGAAACAACACCATATTCTCTAGGATCATTCACATAATATCCAAAAATAATAGCCCCTTCTTCTAAACGACTTGCTTTACTTAATGTTTCTGAGAAATTTGTTCCATAAAAAATATTATCTCCCAAAATAAGTGCTACACTATCATCTTCAATGAATTCTTCACCAATAATAAAAGCTTCAGCTAAGCCTCTAGGATACTCTTGAATTGCATATTCTATATAAATTCCTAATTGACTTCCATCACCTAATAACTCTTCAAACATAACAACATCTCGAGGAGTAGAAATAATTAAAATTTCTTTAATGCCTGCAAGCATTAATGCAGATAATGGATAGTAAATCATCGGTTTATCATATACTGGTAAAATTTGTTTTGATACTGCTTTTGTAAGAGGATATAATCTCGTTCCTGATCCTCCAGCTAAAATAATTCCCTTCATGAAATGTCATCCTCTCTATATTTTACTTCCATACATTTTTTCAAAATAGTTTTGATATTCTCCTGAAAGAATATTTTCCCACCATTCTTTATTATTTAAATACCATTCAATTGTTTGTTGAATTCCTGTATCAAAGTTATATTTTGGTTTCCACCCTAATTCAGTTTCTAATTTTTCTGGATCTATAGCATATCTTCTATCATGCCCTTTTCTATCTTCCACAAATTTAATTAATGATTCAGGTTTATTTAAAGCTTTTAGAATTGTTTTCACAACTTCTAAATTTGTTCTTTCATTATGTCCACCTACATTATATACTTCTCCAACTCGTCCATTTCTAACAATTAAATCAATAGCAACACAATGATCATATACATGTAACCAATCTCTTATGTTAGCTCCATCTCCATAAACTGGTAATGATTCATCTGCTAAAGCTCTTGAAATCATTAATGGAATAAGTTTTTCTGGAAAATGATATGGTCCATAATTATTTGAACATCTACTTATCGTTACTGGTAAACCATATGTGCGATAATAAGCCAATACAAACAAATCAGCAGAAGCCTTAGATGAACTATATGGACTAGATGTATGTAATGGTGTTGACTCTGTAAAAAACAAGTCTGGTCTATCTAATGGTAAATCACCATAAACTTCATCAGTTGATACTTGATGATATCTTTTGATTCCAAAATGATTACAAGCATCTAATAATGTTGTTGTTCCCATAACATTTGTTCTCACAAAGCTTTCAGGATCTTCAATACTTCTATCTACATGTGATTCAGCTGCAAAATTAATAACTATATCAAATTTTTCTTTTTCAAATAGATCAAAAATAAATTGTCTATCAGCGATATCCCCTTTAACAAATCGATAATTTGCTTTTCCCTCAACGGGTTTACATGTTTCTAAATTACCAGCATAAGTTAATAAATCTAAATTAACAATCATATCATCTGGATATTTATTAACCATATAATGAACAAAGTTTCCTCCTATAAATCCTGCTCCACCTGTCACTAAAATTTTCATAATAGTCCTCTCCTTTAAACATTTTGTTTGTATTCGCATTCATTATTTATATATTTTAACATGAAATATCTTTCATTTTTTCATACAGATTAATCATTCACTTTTTTTCATAAAAGAGCACAGATTAACCCTGTATTATTGTAACATAAAAAAATATAAAAACAACCAAAAAACCTCATATAAAACATAAATAGCAATTTTTTTATCAGGAAAAGTATAAAAAACAAATCGATTAACATTTTTTAACAAAATGTTTATATCTTTTTTTATTTATTTACAAAAAAACCAATTATGTCATTATAAAGTCATAATTGGTAAATAAGTTATTATTTAAACTTTTTTCATATAATATTCTCGCTCTTGTAAGGGAATATCTAATACTTCCATTGCTTGTTGAAGACTTAAATTCAAGTTTTTCATTAAACTTTGAATAGATATAATCTTTGTCTCTTCTATTCCTTTTCGTTTTCCTTCATCCCTCACTTCATCTAGTATCTTTCCCATCTCTTTCTCTCCCTCCTTCCTTCTCTTTAATCCTTCTACTCTCTTTGCTAAGACTTCATAATACATCTCTCGCTTCTTTACATCGAAAATCATGCATCAATCTCCCTATCTCATCTTCTCCCTCATATTCTCCATTCACATAGATGATTTCCTGCTCATCTCTCACTTCCTTTTGACTCTCTTTTATCATTCTCACTATATGATATATCCCTCTTCCTTCTTTGAATATATCCTTCTCTGTTATGAATATCACATAACTCTTTGGTATTTTTCTCCACTCACTTTTCTTGATTTCTACTTCTCCATATAAATGTCAATCTAAAAATGTACAAATTTGCTCACTTAAGAATGTACAATT